>JAFUOR010000072.1 GCA_017481825.1 Clostridia bacterium | reverse complement strand
GTGTGCGCGCGTGGAGGAGGGAGAGGGACGAAATCTTGTGGTGCTTTGCTGGTCACGCTTTGGTTCGGCTCCCCTACGGTCGCCTCACGTCGCCCGCAGCCTGTTGCGTACCTTTGCGGCAGCGGGAGGCGGCCCCATCCTACGGATGGGTGCGGGAGTAAGTGGGCACTAATACCTTCCCGCCACCCGGGCCCCCACGTCCGCAGACGCGGCCCCTTTCCTTCCCCTAACTGGGGAAAGGCGCTGATGGATGAGGGCCTTCGCACAAAAACGGAGCGAAGACGGGCGCGGGAAATCCACATCTCCCGCGCCCGCGACATTACTTGTCTTCAACGATCTCCACAAAAACAGGCTTGCTGTTCTTGGCGGTCGCAGCCTTGACCACCGCACGGATGGCCTTGGCGATGCGGCCCTGCTTGCCGATGACCTTGCCCATGTCTTCCTCGGCCACGTTGAGCTCAAGGATGATGGCCTCAGGCCCCTCGGTCTCGCGGACGACCACCTGGTCGGGATTTTCCACCAGGGACTTCGCCACGAAGGTGAGCAATTCTTGCATGGGGGTGTCCTTTCTGCCTTCTGGCGCTGTGCGCATACTTGTGCCGTACGCGCTGGAAGTATTGAGCAATGCTCAATTACTTCTCGATCACGCCAGTCTTCTTCAGCAGCACGCGGACGGTGTCGGTGGGCTGAGCGCCGCAGGCGATCCAGTACTTGGCGCGCTCGCCGTCGACCTTGATCTCAGCAGGCTGAGTCATGGGGTTGTAGTAGCCGATCTCCTCGATGAAGCGGCCATCACGGGGGCTGTGAATGTCAGCGACGACAACACGGTAGAAGGGCTTCTTCTTCATACCCATTCTCTTCAGACGAATCTTGACGGACATGGTTTGTTCCTCCTCAAATCTTGTAGGTTGTAATCTATATGGAAATCATATACGCTTGTTATATGATACCATGCGTTGGTTGGATGATGAAGCGCTCAGCGCATACCGGGGAAGCGGCGCATCATGCGGCCCTTGCCCTTCATCTGGGTCATTTGCTTCATCATGTTCTTAGCCTGCTCAAAGTTGCGGATCAGCTGGTTGACGTCCTGCACGGTGGTGCCGGAGCCTGCAGCGATGCGCTTGCGGCGGCTGGCGTTGAGGATGCCGGGATTGCGGCGCTCCTTCTTGGTCATGGAGCGGATGATGGCCTCGGGCTTCTTCATGGCGTTTTCGTCCACTTCGATGTCCTTGCCGCTCATGCCGGGGATCATTTCCATCACCGACTTGATGCCGCCCATCTTCTTCATGCTCTGCATCTGCTCCAGGAAGTCCTCCAGGGTGAGCTCGGCATTGCGAACCTTGCGAGCCAGCTTGTCGGCCTCCTGATCGTCGAAGGCCTCCTGCGCCTTGTCGATCAGGGTGAGCATGTCGCCCATGCCCAGGATGCGGCTGGCCATGCGGTCGGGGTGGAAGACCTCGATCTCGCTGAGCTTCTCGCCGATACCGGAGAACTTGATGGGCTTGCCCGTCACCGCGCGCACGGACAGCGCCGCGCCGCCGCGGGTATCGCCATCCAGCTTGGTGAGGATCACGCCGTCCACATTCAGCTTCTCATTGAAGGTCTGGGCGACGTTCACCGCGTCCTGGCCGGTCATGGCGTCCACCACCAGGAGGATTTCCTGGGGCTTCACGGTCTCCTTGATGCGGGCCAGCTCGTCCATGAGCTCCGTATCGATGTGCAGACGGCCGGCGGTATCGATGATCAGCACGTCGCGGCCCAGATAGCGGGCACGCTCAACGGCTTCCTTCGCGGTCTGCACGGGGTCCTGCGTGCCCTTCTCGTAGACGGGCACCTTCACCTGCTCGCCGACCACCTGCAGCTGCTTGATGGCCGCAGGACGGTAGATGTCACAGGCAGCCAGCATGGGCTTCTTGCCCTGCTTGACCAGCCATCCGGCCAGCTTGGCAGCCATGGTGGTTTTACCGGCGCCCTGCAGGCCGCAGAGCATATACACCGTCAACGGGCCGGAGGACCAGGTCAGCCTGGCGTTGGTGCCGCCCATCAGCTGGGTCATCTCTTCGTTGACGATCTTGATAACCTGCTGGGAGGCCGTCAGCGATCCGGTGATCTCCTGACCCACACAGCGCTCGGTGACCTTCTTGATGAAATCCTTGGCGACGGCATAGTTGACGTCAGCCTCAAGCAGCGCCATGCGAACCTCACGCATGCCCTCCTTGACGTTCTGTTCCGTCAGCTTGCCCTTGCTGCTCATCTTGCGCAATGCGCCCTGCAGCTTCTCTGTCAAGCCCTCAAAGGCCATTTTGTTCCTCCTGATCAAGCCGGATGAGCGCGTCAATCACGCTCTCGGCCTCTTCATAGCGCCTTTGGCGCATCAGCTCCCGGCATCTTTCAAGGCCGTCGCCCATGCGCTGAAATCTCGCTGCCACGCCCAGCTTCTCCTCCATATCGAAGAGCCGCTGCGCCGTCCGGCTGAGCATGTCATGCACGCCCTGTCGGCTGACCCCCGCTTCCTGGGCGATCTCCGCCAGCGACAGATCCTCCTCACAGTGCATGGCCAGCACCTGCCGCTGCTTATCGGTCAGCATGCCGCCATAAAAGGCCATCAGCCAGGCCAGCTCCACCTTACGGCTGATCTGATCCGTCGCGCGTTCATCGTGCATGGCTCTCGGCCTCCTGTCAAGGAGTTTTCATTGACGCTCAACTATTATACACGATTGCAAGGGCGGTGTCAAGTACTTTTGCATGACAGAGGGGAGTTTTTTGCAAAGTCCCGGGCATACAAAACCCGCAGCGGAAATCCTTCGCTGCGGGCCAATAAGTTTTACCAGGTAATCTCCTCGCCGGTGATCGCCAGCCAGTGCTTGCGGATGTCATTCTGATGGCGCACGCCGTTCTTGCTGTCGCCCGCAGCGATGCATTCCTCAATGGTGCGGGGGAAGTGCACGCACAGGTGACCCTCGAAGTCGTTGTCATCAATCGCGCCGGAGAGATGAGGCATGGAGTGCATGGACGCGATGCACCAGGTGCCGTTGGGCAAGCGCACATACACAGGCTTCTCGCTCCAGGAGAACTTGCCGCCCCAGGCAGCCTTCATGATGGCGGTGTCGTTAGCGGTAAGGGGCTCGGAGTCCGCATGGCGGCCCAGGGAGTACAGGTAAAGCTGGAAGCTGGAGCCGCTGGCGGGTTCGTAGACCAGCACGGTCTGGCCGGACTTGATGGTGGGCTTGATCTCGTCATACCACATCAGCCACTTGACCTGGGAGATGGCCGGGCCGCCGCCGTTGCCGCCCACGATGGTGCCGGAGCCGGTGTTCTCCTCGGGCAGCACGGTATCGCCGGTGACGCAGTTGCCGGAGTACAGCTTCGCCTGGGTGTTCTTGCCCGCGATGCCGTCCGCCGTCAGGCCGTTGCGCTTCTGGAAGGCCAGCACCGCCGCGCGGGTGGTCTCGTCATAGTAGCCGTTGACATACACGGTGTACTTGAGGGTGGAGAGCATCTGCTGCAGGCGGATCACGTCATTGCCCGTGGAGCCCAGCGACAGGTTGGTGTAGGTCTGGGTGGTATCGCCGGTGTCGGGGCTGACGGCAATTCCGTCTGCCGTGATGGCGTTCACGGAATACAGCACCGCGTAGGTAGCCTCATCGCCCTGACCGTTGGCCGTCAGACCATTCTTGATCTGGAAGGCCGCCATGGCCGTGGCCGTCTTGGGGCCGTACTTGCCGTCCACGGTATCGTTCAGGTAGCCCAGCGCCTTGAGGCGGTTCTGGACGGACTTCACATCCTCGCCCGTGCAGCCCTCGTACAGCACGCGGGTGGGCACGCCGGAGGTGGAGGTGGAAGGCGTGGTGGTTTCGGGGGTGGTGGCGTTCTGGTTGGCCACCGCATCATCGGAGAAGAGCTTCTTGTAGGTCTTGGCGCCAGCGATGCCGTCGGCGCTCAGGCCGTTGCGCAGCTGGAAGGCCGCCACAGCCGCGCCGGTGGCGCTGCCGAACACGCCGTCCGCATTGCCGGAGAGATAGCCCAGGGCCATCAGGCGGATCTGCAGAAGCTTCACGTCCTCGCCCTCGGCGCCAAGGCGGAGGGTACGGCTGGGCGTGGTCTGGGGCTGCGTGGTGGGCGCGGTGGTCTCGGACGCGCCCGCGTCGATGGCGTCATCGGCATAGAGCACCGCCGCCGTGTTGGGGCCGACCTTGCCGTCCACCTTCAGGCTGTTGCGGGCCTGGAAGAACTTCACCGCCGCCGTGGTGCCGGAGCCATACACGCCGTCAATCGTGCCGGTGTAATAACCCAGTTCCGCCAGACGGTTCTGCACGGACTTCACGTCCTCGCCCTCGTCGCCCGGACGCAGGATGCGCTCAGGCGCACCCGTGGGGATGGGGTCCGGAGGCGTGGTGATGGAGCTGCCGGCGTCGATGGCGTCCTGGGAGTAGAGCACCTTGATGGTGTCCTCGCCGCAGATGCCATCCGCCTTCAGATCGTTGCGGAGCTGGAAGGCCATCACAGCCGTCACGGTGCCGGAGCCATACTTGCCATCCAGCGTGCCGCTGTAATAACCCAGCTGCTGCAGGCGCAGCTGCACAGCCGCCACATCGTCGCCCTCGTCGCCCTGACGCAGGATGCGGTCGGTGGGATTGTCGATCTCTTCCTCCTCCGCGCCCAGCGCGCCCTGGGAGAACAACACCTGACGGGTGCCGGAGCCGATCACGCCGTCCACCTTGAGGTCATGCTTCTCCTGGAAGGCCTTGACCGCCGCCAGCATGCCGCTGCCGAACTGGCCGTCGCTCGCGCCGGTGTAGTAGCCCAGGGCCTTGAGGCGATCCTGGGTATACTGCACGTCCAGGCCGGACATGCCCTGGCGCAGGATGCGGACAGGCTCGGCATACTGCAAATTCTCATCGTCCGCCGCGGGCGGCGCGGTCACGATGGGGCCGGAAATCACATTGCCATTTTCATCAAAGTAGGATTCAAGAGCCTTCAGCGTCAGGGGGCCCGCCTTGCCGTCGGCCTCCAGGCCCACGGTGGTCTGGAACGCCTTGACCGCCTTGTAGGTGGACGTGCCGAAAACGCCGTCCGCCTTGCTCACCTCAAAGCCCAGCGCCATCAGCGCATTTTGCAGGATGCGCACGCGGCTGGAGGAGGCGCCGAAGACCAGCTTGGCATAGTTGCCCTTGAACAGGCCCTTCGCCTCGGTGACGGGGGTATCCGTACCGGTAGAGGGCGTGTCGGGGTTCTCGGTTTCGGGCGTGCTGCCGCCAGCGCTGCCGGCGCCTTCAGCTGCCGTATCGCTCACCACAATGCCCGTGAGCAGCTGCAGCTGATACTGCGTCGCCGCACCAGCCTTGCCATCCACCTCCAGCTCAAAGGCCGCCTGGAAGTTCTTGACCGCCGTGCGGGTCGCATTGCCGTACTTGCCGTCAACCGTACCGGTGTAATAGCCCAGCTGGGCCAGCGCCTGCTGGAGCCGCTCAACGGCCTCGCCCTCAGCGCCCGGGCGCAGGATTTCCGCCAAAGAGCTGCTGGTCAGCATCATCAGCAGCGCCATCGTCAGGCTCAGCACCCGCAGGATTCGCTTCTTCATCATGTTCTCCCTCCTGATGGAACAGGTTCATACGTATGATCCGGCCTTTGAAGCGCGCCGAATCGTATTCTGGTTCAGTATAGCATGTTTTTCCCGCTTTGTAAATGAATATGACAAAGATGTTACATCTTCCATACGCCAATCACATCCGCCGGGGTATGGGCGATCAGCTGCGCGCCGTTTTGGCGCAGCTCATCCTCCGTCCGGAAGCCCCAGGCCGCGCCCACGGGGTACATGCCCGCCGCCACGGCACAGCGCATGTCCGTGGCCGTATCGCCAAGATACAGCACTTCCTCCGGCGCTGCGCCCATCGCCCGGGCCGCCAGCAGCGCGCCCGTGGGATCGGGCTTGACCGGCACGCCCTCCACCTGTCCGCGGATGACGCACCAGTCGGTCTGCGGAAAAAAGTGTCGCACGACGTTCTTCGTATCCGCATCGGGCTTGTTGGAGAACACCGCCAGCTTCACACCGCGCGCCTGGAGGGCCTGCAGCATCTGTGCAATGCCCTCGTACGGCCGGGTCATGATCAGGTTATGCGTCTCGTAATAGGCCTGATAGGCCTGGCGCACCGAGGGGGCAAGGGCCGTCTGCTCCCTGACGCAGCGCTCGCTGAGCACCTTGGCCCCGTCGCCCACCAGATAGCGGTAGGCGTCCACCGGCCATTCCGGCAGGCCGTGCAGGCGCAGCGCGCGGTTCATCGCATGGGCGATATCCGCCAGGGTATTGGTCAGCGTGCCGTCCAGATCGAACAGGGCCGCCTTCAACATGTGATCATCTCCTGTATAGGCCGGGATTCCTCCAGCCATGCTATTGGCAAAAGAAAGGAGCATCCGCCATGACTGATCAGAACGAACAGTACCGCCGTCCACATCCCCATTTTTCCGATGAAAAGGCCGAGGTGCGCGCCACCATCGACCGCCGCCAGCTGCTGAGCGGCTGCGCCATGCTGCTGGGGCTGACATTGCTGCTGATCCTGGGGCTAACTCCCCGTGGCACCGCGGACGATACCCCCGACGCCGCACAGGTCGGCCTTGACGCCGCCGCGACCCTTGCCGGGGACTGCCAGGTCATCCAGCACCTGACTTACGCCCCCTGCGGGCATGCGCTCACGCGCCGTCAGGTGCTGCCCACCGAGCTGGCTGGCAAGGGACGCGAGGAGCTCTCCGCCGCCTATGACGCCTGGCAGGTGACGTCCTTCTCCCCCGCCGAGGTCGAAATGACCCGGACGCTGGCCATGTACTGCCCCGACCACGTGGTGCTCATGCCCGATGAGAGCGGCCACCTGTGCATCTTCGTCAACCGCTACGGTGACGCGCTGGCGCTGGTCAGGGAGCTTGGCATTGCCGTGAATGAGCTGCCGGACGCCGTACAGGAGGAGGTTCGCCCCGGCAAGGGTTTTGACACCCAGGAGGCGCTGGAGCAGTGGCTGGAAAGCGCGGACTCCTGATGCGCAGGCGGCCGCTTTCCATCTACCACTATTGATGAGCGCGAAAACGGTCGGCACATATGCCGATCACGAAATGGTCGCCGCTTACTTCCGTCCCCTCAACACCCACGCGCGCGCCACTCCAACCGAAGGTAATCACCCGCATCGCGGGAAGGGGGGCACGGGAGCCTCGTTCGGAGCGGCACCCCCGCGGGAAGTTCGCCGTAGCGAAGGACGATGTTGCGTGAGCGCCCCTAAGCAGGGTACAGGGACAGCGCCTCTGTCCAGCCGCCCCTTACGCCAGCCCGAACAGCTCGCGCTTGCGCTGCACCATCTCGTCCACACGGGTGATGTAGTGCTCGATGTTGGCCACGTTCGGCGCGCGTCCGATATGCCCCTCGTCCTCATAGACCCGCTTGCTGATGCCTCCGGCGCCCAGCGCCAGGATGTGGGTCGTTTCTTCCATAATATCGACATTGTACTGGCAGGCATGCCCCGGCAGCGCGTAGCCCACGTTCTCCTGATTGCCCGCCATGTACTTCTGGCGGTAGAGGTAATAGGGCTGCATGCCGAGGGTGCGGGCCGTATCAAGGCCCATCTGCACCATGGCGGAGGCCGTCAGGCCATCAGGCAGCGGCGCGTTTTCCAGATGCAGGCGGCTTGAGCGCTTGATGGCCAGGGTGTGCACCGTCAGGCTCTCGGGCCGCAGGCGCAGCGCCGCATCCATCGTTCGGGCAAAGTCATCCAGATTTTCGCCGGGAAGGCCGCTGATCACGTCCATGTTGATGTGGCGCAGCCCGGCCGTCCGGGCCATGGCGTAGGCCTCCTCCACCTGCGCAGCCGTATGACCGCGGCCAATGATGCGCAGCGTCCTGTCGTTCATGGTCTGGGGGTTGATGCTGATACGCCCCACGCCAGCGTCCCGGATGGCCTCCAGCTTGCCGGGGGTGATCGTGTCCGGACGACCCGCCTCCACCGTGTACTCCATCGCACCGGGGAAGCAAAGCATCATCCTCTCCAGCATGCGGCGCAGCTGGGGCTCGTTGAGGCTCGTGGGCGTGCCGCCGCCCACATAGACCGCCCGCAGCGTGCGGCCCGTATCCGCAATGATCCCTTTGGCGGCCTCCATCTCCCGGAACAGCGCCTCCAGATAGGGCTCCACCAGCACGCCCTTGCCCAGCTCGCCGCTGGAAAAGGAACAGTAGGTGCACCGCGTCGTGCAGAAGGGAATGCCGATGTACACGTCCATCCAGCGGTCATGGGGCGCAGGGAGCGCGCGCTGCACCTGGGCAATCTCCCAGAGCAGCGCCGCCTTTTCCGCCGTCACGTCAAAGTGCTCCATCACATAGCGCTGCGCAGCCTCACCCTGCAGGCCCTGGCCGATGGCCTCATACATCAGGTGTGTGGGACGGATGCCGGTCAGGCTCCCCCAGGGTGGATGAATCCCCGTCACCTCGCGGCACAGGTCGTAGAGCGTCTGGCGCACCAGGCGGCGGGCGGCCCGCTTGCGGTGAAGCTGCTGCAGCCGCGCATCGTCCTCCTGGGGCGGGACAGACGCCTGCCCCTGCGCCGTGCATCCGCTTTGAGCATCCTCAAAGCGGCAATGATACACCCCCGCCTCCGTCTGCGCCATGAAGGTGAAGCGCGGCGCTTCCCACGCGCTGTCAGGTATGCCGAACAGGCGGGTGATGTTCATCAGCTCCGGCTGGATGGTATCCAGGTATTGCATCATGTCCATGCTCACCCTCCATGCCCGGGATGGATCTCGTACTGCCGGGCCAGGGGCTGCAGGCGGCGCAGCGAGGCCGCCAGCTGGCTCATGCTGCCGCCGGGCAGATCGGTGCGTCCGTAGCCGTAATGAAACAGCGTATCGCCGGTGAAGAGCCACTCCCCCGTCTGATAGCAGACGCACCCCGGCGTATGACCGGGCGTATGCAGCACGGTCAAGGTCACGCCCGCAAAGGTGATCTCGTCGCCCTCCTTGACAAGGACCGTGGCCTGAGGCGCAGTGACGTAATCCCCCACCAGCCAGGAGGCATTGAGCTGCGTATCGGTCAGCATGGGCGCATCGAGGCGGTGAATGACGATCTGCGCGCCATCACGCGATAACTCCGTCACGCCGCCAATGTGGTCAAAATGGCCGTGGGTGAGCAAAATGGCCTCGATCCTCCGCCCCATGCATGCCTCGCGCACGCGCTGGGGCTCATAGCCGGGGTCGATCACCACGCAGCCATCGCTCTGATCATTCCAGACGATGTAGCAGCAGGTGCCCAGCTCGCCCACCGTCAGGCTTTTCATATGAAGCATCCTATCACCTCAGAACAGCTTGGTCGAATCCATCAGCAGCGTCACCGGGCCGTCGTTGACCAGGGACACCTGCATGTCCGCGCCGAACTCGCCGGTTTCCACATGGACGCCCTGCCTGCGCCAGGCCTCCACCAGGCCCTCGTAGAGCGGGATGGCCTGCTCCGGGCGCGCGGCGGTGATGAAGGAAGGCCTGCGCTGCCCCCGCGCATCGCCATAGAGCGTGAACTGGCTCACCGCCAGAATTTCGCCCCCCACATCCCGGATGGATTTGTTCATTTTTCCGTTCTCATCCTCAAAGATGCGCAGGTTCGGGATTTTATCGGCCATGTACTGCATGTCCTTTTCGGTATCCTCCACAGACACGCCGATCAGAATCATAAAGCCCCTGCCGCAGCGGCCCACGATCTGGCCGTCAATGGCCACGGAGGCATTGGCAACGCGTTGGATAACACAGCGCATATCGGTATCTCTCCTTTAGGCAAGCGATGATTGAATGAGGTGATGAGATGGCGAATGAATTTTTCGTCAGATGCAATGGCAGAAATCAAAGGGTTACTGGATGTAAATCGAGATTTCTGCAAGCAGCAGCTGGCGGAAAAGGCGCCGCCAGCGTCGCCGCCGAATCAATCAGCGATTACTTAGAAGGCTCTCCTGACAGCGGAGAGCCGTTTTGTTATTCTCACCCCTGCACGCGGAAGACGTCGATCACATCGCTCTTTCGCCTGAGGGCCTTGACGATCTTATCCATCTGCTCGCGGGAGCGCACCTCCACCACAAAGCGGAAGGTGGCAATGCGGTTCTTCTCATCCAGGGTGGTGGAAACCGTCTTGATGGGGATGTTCATTTCACCGATGATGGTGGCGATCTCCACCAGCAGGTTCGCATGGTCGTAGGCCACCACCTTCAGGGACGCGCAGAAGCCGGTGCCGGCCCCATCGTCCGCCCAGTCCACGTCGATGCGGCGCTCCTGCTCGGCGGCAAGGGCGTTGACGCAGTCGGACTTGTGGATCGTCACGCCGCGCCCGCGGGTGATGTAGCCGACGATATCGTCCCCCGGCACGGGGCTGCAGCAGCGGCCAAAGCGCACGGGAATGTCCATATCCTCGTTGCCCGGCATGATGATGCCGTGGTTTGCCTTCTGGTTGACGCTGCGGCGGGGGGCCTCGGGCTCCTTCTGCAGCAGATCCTCCAATTTGGGCGCAACTGCCGTGGCCGCGCGCTGCTCCTCCACCAGGCGGGAGACCACATAGACCGCCGCCATGCCGCCATAGCCCACGGAGCCGTAGATATCCGCCACATCCGTGAAGCCGTACTTGCGCAAAATGGGCTCGTAGTAATCGGCCTTGAGCAGCTCCGAGGGATTGAGGCCGCGGCGGCGGCACTCCTTCTCAATCATGGAACGGCCCAGCTCGATGTTTTCTTCCTTGAATTCCTTTTTGAGGAACTGGCGGATCTTCGCCTTGGCCTGGGGCGTCTTGCAGATGCGCAGCCAGTCGGTGCTGGGGCCCTTGCAGTTGGCGCTGGTGATGATCTCCACCCGGTCGCCGGTTTCCAGCGTGGTATCCAGGGGCATGATCTTGCCGTTGATCTTGCTGCCGGTGCACTTGTTGCCCACCGCAGAATGGATGCGATAGGCAAAATCAAGGGGTGTGGCGCCCTTGGGCATGGAGATCACATCGCCCTTGGGGGTGAAGAGGAAGACCTCCTCGGAGAACAGGTCGGTCTTAAGCGTATCGACAAATTCCTTGGAATCGCGGGTCTCGTTCTGCCAGTCCAGAATCTGGCGCACCCAGTAGAGCTTGGAGTCCAGGCTGTTTTCGCCGCTCCCGCCCTCCTTGTAGCGCCAGTGCGCCGCGATGCCGTATTCCGCAATGCGGTGCATCTCCCAGGTGCGGATCTGCACCTCGAAGGGGAAGGGCATCTTGCGTCCGCCCACCACCGTGGTGTGCAGGGACTGATACATGTTGGCCTTGGGCACGGAAATATAGTCCTTGAAGCGGCCCGGCATCTGGTTCCACAGCGTGTGGACGATGCCCAGCACCGCATAGCAGTCCGGGATGGAATCCACCAGCACGCGGATGGCGATCAGGTCGTAAATCTGGTCAAAGGGCTTGTTCTGCAGCACCATCTTGCGGTAGATGCTGTAAAAATGCTTGGGCCGCCCGTCGATATCGTAGTGGATATGGTACTGATCCAGCCTGGCGGAGAGCTCGTCGATGACCAGCTTGATATTCTCCTGGCGCTCCGAGCGCTTCTGGCCCACCTTCTGCACCAGCATCTGATAGCCGTCGGGGTCGATGTAGCGCAGCGACAAGTCCTCCAGCTCCTGCTTGACAGCGTACACGCCCAGGCGATGGGCCAGGGGCGCGTAGATATCCAGCGTCTCCCGGGCGATGGCCACCTGACGCTCGGCCTTCTGGAACTTCATGGTGCGCATGTTGTGGAGGCGGTCAGCCAGCTTGATGAGCACCACGCGGATGTCCTTGGCCATAGCCAGAATCATCTTGCGCAGGGATTCCGCCTGGGCCTCCTCCTTGTCGGCAAAGTCCAGCTTATCCAGCTTGGTCACGCCGTCCACCAGGCGCGCGACCTCATCGCCAAACTCCGCCGCGATGATCTCCAGGGTGATGTTCTCGCAGTCCTCCACCGTGTCGTGGAGCAGGCCTGCTGCGATGGTGGGCGGGTCGATCATCAATTCCGTCAGAATGCTCGCCACGAAACAGGGGTGCACGAAATAAGGCTCGCCGCTCTTGCGCTTCTGATCCTTGTGCGCATTTTCAGCGAACAGATATGCTTTTTCCACCAGCTCAGAGCCGCCGTCCGGGTTGTACTTCTGCACCCGGGCCAGCATCTGATTCAGCGGCATGGCTTCATAGACGGTGTAGGTCATAAGATGATTTCCTTTCTGCAAACAGGAAGCAGTCTCCCCTGCCTGTTCCCTCAGGAGGGCATTCCCCGCAGGTACCTCACCACCGCGCTGTCCGCCATGGTGCATTTCTGCGGCGGCAGCACCCGCACGGCGTAGGGCTCCAGGGACATTTCCACCAGCTTCACCTGATGGAAGGCCATCAGCCCCGTCAGCACCTGCTCGGCACTCAGCCCGGTATCCTCCGCCAGCTGGCCGGGAGCCATCGTGCCGCCCAGGCGCACGCGCTTGTAGAGGCGGCGCAGGACATCGTCGTCCATGGCCAGGGAGCGCAGCAGGCGCGCCCAGAGGGGATTGGGCCTGAGGGCATGGATGGCCGCGCGCGGACAGGCGCTGGCTATCGCTGCGGCCTCCCCTGGGAGGAGGTCGCCGTCCAGCAGGATGATATCCGTCCACACATCGCACAGCTTATCATATGCCGGAGCCATCAGCAGGGTGTTGAAGGCACGCATGTCCTTCACCTGAACGATGGCGGTATCCAGCGCGGCCTCGGTCAGCATCCGCGCCGCGTTTTCCCGTTCATGGCCAATCAGCAGCACGCCCCGGCCCGCTTGCAGCAGCTTTTTCGCCGCAGGGAGGGTCAACGTATCCACAGGAACGGGGATTCTTGTATCATTCGCCGCAAGGCTGTCGATTTCCTGCAATGTACAGCGGAAAAGCAAGCCGGCCTCCGGCAGCGTGACCGCGCCCTGGGCAGGGGTGATGGCGTCAACCATCAGCTGCGGCGTGACACGGCCGCGGAATTCGTTGCGCTCCGGAGTAAAGAGCACATCCACTCTCTCCAGGCCCTCATCCGCCAGATCGCCCTTGCCAAAGGCGATACCGTCCCGCAGCGTCGCGCCCTCCAGCAGCGTCAGCTTGAGGTGCGCACGGGTCTTCCCCACCCGCATGGACTGCTGCAAATGCGTATCCCGCACAAGGAACACCGGGTTCGGGTTGCCATAGCCCGTGGGCTGGATGGCAGCCAGGCGGTCAATCATGTCCAGGTCAACATCCTGCAGACGCACCGCCAGGTCATACTCTTTGGCCGGGATGTAGCAGCGTGGGTCGCAGTTTTCGCGGATGGCAAGGTTCAGCCGCCTGCGCTGCTCCGGCACCAGATCGGCGCGCATGGTCAATCCGGCTGCCTGCTCATGCCCGCCGAAGCGCTCGAAGAGATCCTTGCAGATGGTCAGCATCCCGTGAATGTTGACGCCGGGAATCGACCGGCAGGAACCCACCGCCATATCCCCGCTTTTGCTCAGCACAATGGTGGGGAAATGATACCTCTCGCAGATGCGGCCTGCCGCCAGGCCCACCACGCCGTGGTTCCACCCCTCGCCCATGACGATGATCACCCGGTCGTCGCGGAAATCGACGGTCTGCTCCATCTGCTGGAGGGCCCTTTGGGTGATGTCCTGCTCGATGGCCTGGCGCTGCTGGTTGGCCGCCTCCAGGTGGGCGGCGATGGCCTGCGCCTCCTGGGCGTCCGCAGTTGTCAGAAGCAGCACGCCCTGGGCAGCCTCCTCCAGGCGGCCTCCTGCGTTCAGCCTCGGCGCCAGGCGGAAGCCCACATGCCCGGCGTTCACCGGCGGATGCACATCGCTGACCTCAATCAGCGCGCGAAGGCCCGGACGGGCGGAATCCGCCATCATCCGCAGCCCCTCCCGGACGATGACGCGGTTCTCGTCAATCAGAGGGACGATATCCGCCACGGTTGCAAGGGCCGCCAGGTCGATGCGGCGCAGCACCGCCTCCATGCCCAGCAACGCCTGCGTCAGCTTGAGCGCTACGCCCGCGCCACACAGGCGCCGGAAGGGATAATCCCCCAGGAGCGGATTAAGCACCACATCCGCAGGGCTTGGCCTATCCGCCAGCTGATGATGATCGGTGACGATCACCGTCATGCCCAGCATCTGGGCCAGTTTGACCTCCTCATGGTTGGTCATGCCGCAGTCCACGGTGATGAGCAGCTTGTGCGTCTGCGCCATTTCGCGCACGGCGGCACAGTTGAGGCCATAGCCCTCGCTGTGACGCGAGGGAATGCGGAAATCCGCCTCTGCGCCCATCTCCCGGAGGGTCTCAAGCATCATGGAGGTGGCGCACATGCCATCCACATCATAGTCGCCGTAGACGATGATGGGCGTACCTGCGGCCACGGCCTCCCGGATCAGCCCCACGGCCCTGTCCATCCCCTGCATGAGGAAGGGGTCGTGGAGATGGCTCACATCCGGATGCAAAAAGCGCTCTGCCTTTTCCGGCGTATCCACACCGCGGTTGCGCAGGAGGCTGGACAGCCACAGGGGCAAATCGCCGATGGGCTGCGCGGTATCGGGGCCGCGCTTGATGTATTGGAGCATGGAATCATCCTCTGGCTAAACAAAATCGGGAGAAGCCCCGCCTATGGAGCTTCTCCCGTGTCGGGTGCAGTCTGATCAGGCCTTCTTCGCCTGCAGCTTGCGCGTCTCCAGCGCAGCCCAGATGTAGCCGTTGATCATATTGGCGCTGTACACGCCCGAAAGAATGCCCACGATGATAGGCAGGGCGAATTCCTTGATGGAATCCACACCCAGGATGTACAGGGCGGTGATGGTGATAAGGGTGGTCAGGGTCGTGTTGATGGTACGGCCCAGGCACTCCTTCACAGACACATTCACAACCTCCTCGCGCGCCGCGCCGCCCATCCTGCGGGCGTTTTCGCGGATGCGGTCAAAGATCACGATGGTGTTGTTGATGGAATAGCCCACGATGGTCAGCATGGCGGCAATGAAGGAGGAGTTCATCTCCACAAAATTGCGCAGGATGACCATGAAGGCCAGCATGATCACCACATCATGCATCAGACCCAGCACCGCCGCCAGGCCGGAATTGAAATCGAAACGGAAGGCGATGTAGACCAGCATCAGCGCCGCGGCAATCAGCACGGACATCACGGCGTTGCGGATCAGCGTCGCGCCCGCGACGGGGCCGACATAATTCACATCACCCACAGCCGCAGCGCCGGGCCACACGGCAAGGAGCCTGGCCGCCACGTCTTCCTGCACGCCCTGAACGCCGTCTTCATCCACAGCCTTGATCCTTACCAGAACCTCGCTGCGATCAGCGCCCTGAATGGTCACGTTGTAATCATCGCTTACCAGGGCCGCCTCAACCTCGGCCTGGGTGACGGACGTGCCCAAATCATACTGCATGGACATGCCGCCCGCAAAATCGATGCCCAGGTTGATGCCAAGGCCCACGATGGACAGGCACACCGCCAGCAGCACGACGCCCGCAGAGATGATCAGGCAGGTTTTCATGTTGTTCTTGATCTTCATCTTACTTGCCCTCCTTCTCAGACACGCCGGAGGTGAAGGCACTCACGGGCCACTCGCGCAGGGATACGATATTCTTCATCAGGAAGTTGGTGACAAACACCGCCGTGAACATGGACACCAGAACGCTCAGGATCAGCGTGATGCCAAAGCCCTGGATGGAGCCGGTGCCAAAGTAGCTCAGCACCGCCGCAGCAATCAGGGTGGTGACATTCGCATCGATGATGGCGGAGGCGGCATTCTTGAAGCCCGCGCGGGTGGCGGCCTTCAGGCTGCGGCCGCGGCGCACCTCCTCGTTGAAGCGCTCGAAGATGATCACGTTGGCGTCCACCGCCATGCCGATGCCAAGCACAATGCCCGCAAGGCCCGGCAGCGTCAGCTGGATGCCCGGGAAATTCGCAATCAGCAGGAACAGGGTGATGATATAAATCACCAGCGCCCAGGAGGCCACCACGCCGTTCAGGCGGTAGCGCCCGATCATCAGCGCCATGATGAGCACGATGCCGATCACCGCCGCCAACACGGAGGTGGACAGCGCGTCATCGCCCAGGGTGGCAGAGACGGTATCGACCTTCTGCTGGGTCAGCACCAGCGGCAGCGCGCCGGACTGAATCTGGCTGGCGATCTTGTAGGCCTCCTCCGCGGACTCCATGCCGTTGATGATGCCCTCGCCGCCGGTGATGGTCTCATTGACCGTGGGGCTGATCAGCAGTTCGCCGTCAAGGTAAATGCTCAGCTGGTTGCCGATGTTGGCCGCCGTCACGTCCTTGAAGATCTCCACGCCCTGCGAGTTGAGTTTAAACTGGATGACCGTCTCGCCGTAATCGTCATACACAGCCGCAGCGGTCTCAATCATATCGCCGGTCATGAAGGTCTGGCCGTCGGGGGTCTTGAACTCCAGCAGGGCGGGTTCACCGATCAGCTCCAGGATGGCGTTGGGATCCGTCACATCGGGGATCTCCACGCGCAGTCCGTCGCTGCCCAGGCGCTGCACGGTGCTCTCCGCATAGCCCTTGTCGGTCAGGCGCTGCTGAATGACGGCAATGGTACCGTCCATCAGGGAGTCAAAGTCAGCCTCGCTGCTTTCGGGCCGGGTCGCGGAATACTCCACATACACGCCGCCGCGCAGATCGAGACCCAGAGGCAGGGATTCCGGCCAGTTGGCTGCATCGGTGGTGGGCAGCCAGGGCAGGAGCTTGTACAGACCGTTGGGCGGCAGGGACAATCCGCCCAGACCCAGCGCCCCCAGAACGATGGTCAGCACCAGCACAACAGCCAGGAAAATACCGGCCTTGGTCTTGGCATTTTTCATTCTTGATGCTTCCTTTCAGATAAAATGGCATCCAGACGGACACACATAGGGGTATTATAGCGGGTTTTGACGGGGAAGTCAAGGAAACGGCATGAAGATGACCAGAGCCAGCGCAACCTCATTCCAATTCACAGTTTTGACAATGGTTGATATATGCGCCGATCACAAATAGCCATCACTCACTCCCGTGCCCCTTCGCAGGAGGGGGGCCGCTTTTCACTACTCCAAATGGAAAGACGGGAGTGGGCGACGCGAGGCCTCCGTGAACTTGTTCACAGATCCGAGCCAAAGCATGGCCAACAAGGAACACAAGCTTTCGTCCCTCCACAACCACGCGCTCGCAACCCAAACCGAAGGACATCAACCACATCGCGGAGTGCAGGGGGCAGCGCCCCTGCCTGCCGGACGCCCTCGCTTGAATGAAGTCGCCCTGTGACCAGCGCTCCCCCCTTGACATCCCGCACCGATGTGTTATAATATCCCTGACAATCGCATCCACCGCTGGGGGTGCGGCCGGAAGGAATTCGCGGCTGCTGAGAGAGCGAACGCTCGACCCTTGGAACCTGTGTAGGTCATCCTACCGTAGGGAAGCGGCACTTCGTGGCATTTCCTTTTGCACCAGCCTGCAGGGGGAGGCCTTGCGAGGTATCCTGCTTTCCCGCGTCAATACGCGGGTTTTTTCATGCAATTCAAAGGATGCGTCGCA
This sequence comes from Clostridia bacterium, assembly GCA_017481825.1. GTDB lineage: Bacteria > Bacillota > Clostridia > Christensenellales > Aristaeellaceae > UBA11524. Next base: position 12,406 of record JAFUOR010000072.1, on the reverse strand, counting down.
AGGAGGTTTTTCCCATGTCCAACACCCGTAAAAGCCCCTGGTCCGTCCAGATGCTCGCCGTGGGCGCGGTCTCCATCGCGCTGTCCAGCGTGCTGAGCGTCATCACCCTGTTCTCCATGCCCAACGGCGGCTCCGTCACCCCGGCGAGCATGCTGCCGCTGATGCTCTTCGCCTTCGTCTACGGCCCGGTGCCGGGCGTCGCGGTGGGCGCGGTGTACGGCATCCTGCAATTCCTGCTGGGCGGATGGTTCCTGTCCATCCCGCAGTTCCTGCTGGACTACCCCGTGGCCTTTGCCATGACGGGTCTTGCAGGCCTGTTCTGGCGCGGACGCCACCAGCGCACCGCCCTCACCCTGGGCATCCTGCTGGCCTCCGTCATGCGCTTCATCGTCGCGACCCTGGCGGGCGTCATCTTCTGGAGCGACCTGACCAACGGCGCCTGGGCCGCCATTGTCTACTCCGTGGGCTACAATGCCTCCTACATGGTGTGGGAGTGCGTGATCTGCGTAGCCCTGGGCGTGGCTGTGGGCCCGCGGCTGGTCAAGGAGCTGCGGAAGGTCAAATAAATCAAAATGGGCTCTCTCGGTTGCGGGAGAGCCCTTCATATTGCATTCTTTCAAATTGTAAGCAACTATCAGGGATCTGATTGCATTATCGCCGCTTATCAAATACGCTGATCCTGAAAAACATGCACCATCAGGAGGATCAGCCATGGCCAGGTACGAACGCAAGCGCCGCGAGGGCTTCATGCTCTATCACGACGATTTCGGCGTCCTCACCCATTTGTCGCCCAAGGCCTTCCGGGAGCTCATGCTGTCCCTGTTTTCCTATTCGATAGCCCTGTCCCGGGGCGAGGAGCCTGCGCCACACCAGTTGAGCGGGCTTTCTGCGTCCATGTTCATCATGATGAAGGGCAAGCTTGACCGCGATCATGCCGCCTATCACGAGAAATGTGACCAGGCCAGCGCCAACCGCAGCCGTCCCAGGCAGGGCGACGGCGGTCAACCGCGGTCGAGCAACCGTAACCCACCCGCACCCCCAACCGCAGACGCAAGCGCAGACGCAGGCGCAAGCGCAGACGAACCCCAGCCCGGCGCCGTCCCCGGCGATTTTGCCCCGCCCTCCCCCGGTGAAGTGTCCTGCTATGCCCAGAGAAACGGCTTGCAGCTGGACGCGGACGCCTTCTGCGATTACTATGCAGCCCGGGGCTGGCATATGGGCGGTCAGCCCATGCAGGACTGGCAGGCCGCCGTGCGTCTGTGGGCCAGGCGGGAGGCCGTCCGCGCGCCGACGGCAAGGGAGAAGGCCGTCCGGGAGCAGCAGTACAGCCAGCGGGAGTACACCCATTCGGAGGCCGAGGTGGATGCGATGATGGCAGCGTACATCCGCAGCCCCTGAGCTGCCAAAGCAGGAATTCGCCCCCGGGGCAGCGAATACATTGGCTGACATTCCCCCTGAAGGAGGCCTCCTGATGATCGATCTTTGCACCCTTGGCACGGGCGGTACCATCCCCATGCCCGACCGCGCCCTGTCCAGCCTGTATGTGCGGGTGAAGGGGCGTTCGCTCCTGATCGACTGCGGCGAAGGGACGCAGGTGGGGGTGCAGAGGCTCGGCTGGGGCATGCAGTGCATTGACGGCATTTTGCTGACTCACTTCCACGCGGATCACTGCTCCGGTTTGCCGGGGATGCTGCTGGCCCTCACCAAGGCGCAGCGGCAGGAGACGCTGCACATCTACGGCCCTGCGGGACTGACGCGGGTGGTGGAGGGCCTGCGGGTCATCGCGCCCCAGCTGTCCTTCCCCGTGGCGCTGCATGAGCTGGAGGGCGGCGAGGCATTCGAGTGCATCGGCCTGCAGGTGACAGCCTTCCCCCTCCAGCACGGCATGCCCTGCCTGGGCTACCGGCTGCATCTGCCCCATCCGGCGGCCTTTGAGCCGGAGAAGGCCCGCGCCCTGGGCATCCCCGTGCAGCATTGGAAGACGCTGCAAAAGGGTACGCCCGTGACCCTGGAGGGCGTGACCTACCTCCCCGAGCAGGTGCTGGGGGCGCCCAGGCGCGGCCTGACCGTCCTCTACGCCACGGACACCCGCCCCGTCGAGGCCATCCCCGAGCACGGCTTCCGGTGCGACATGATGTTCCTGGAGGGCATGTACGGCCCGGAGGAGAAGCTCCCCCTGGCGATCAAAAATCACCACATGCTCTTCAGGGAGGCCGCAGCCCTGGCCCGGGATGCGGACGCCGCCCGGCTGGTGCTGACCCATTACAGCACCTCCATCGAGGAGCCGGAGGAGTTTCTGCCCCTGGCACAGGCCATCTTTCCCGACACGGCCTGCGCACAGGACGGCATGACGTGGACGCTGCATTATGACCGGGACTGACGGGGATAATGCCCATCAGAGCCATCCCGCAATCCGGATCGCCCACCACCCGCAGACTATGATGACGGAGGTTCCTGCATGCAACAGTTTCAGCAAAAAATGACCGCGCACTTTTCGACCCTCTGGCCGGCGCAGGAGAAGCGTCTCGTCTTTGGCGAGGGGGCAAGCGATCATCCGGATATCATGCTGATCGGCGAGGCTCCGGGCGAGCAGGAGACTCTGCTGGGCCGTCCCTTCGTGGGCAAGGCAGGCAAGAACCTGGATGGCTTTTTGCAGGTGGTCGGACTGCGGCGGGAGGATATCTATATCAGCAATGTGGTCAAGATCCGCCCCACGAAGGTCAGCGCCAGGGGCAGCGTATCCAACCGCCCGCCCAACCGCGAGGAGCTGGCGCTCTTCACCCCCTACCTGTACGAGGAGATCATGCTGGTATCCCCCCGGGTCATCGTGACGCTGGGCAATGTGGCCCTCAAAGCGCTGGCAGGTTCCAAGGCGGTGATCGGCGCCATGCATGGCAGGGCCGCGGAGGTCACCGTCACCCACGGCAAAAAGAGCGCCAAGACGGCGATATTCCCACTGTATCACCCGGCGAGCATCATTTATAACCGCAGCTTGCAGGAGGTCTACGCCGAGGATCTGCAAAAGCTCAAGGAGTGGCTGGAGTGATGCGGGCAAAGGTTTTCCCCTTGGGGGATGCAGCGAAGGTCTTCCCCTGAGGGGAAGGCTTTTTTTGTGGACACGCAGCCAAAAGGCCCTCCCCTTTTGACATTTCAGACGCGAAAATGTATCTTTGGGACAAAACTACTTCCCAAGGCAAACCCCTTGTGCTATACTGCAAACAACCTGAAGACCAAAGGAGGTCAAATCCCATGTTGGAATTCATCGCCGCAAATCTGCCCATCCTGATATGCTTCCTGCTGGGCATCGGTCTGCTGATGCTGGAGGCGTTCATGCCGGGCTTCGGCGCGCCGGGGATCACCGGGTGCGTGCTGGAGATCATCGCGCTGGTGCTGACCTGGTACGCCCACGGCCCGCTGGCGACCCTGGGGATGCTGCTGGTGGTGCTCAGCGTCCTGGCCATTGCCATCTCCACATCGCTCAAAAGCCTGCGGGATGGCAAGTTCTCCAAATCGAAGTTCATCCACAGCGAGACCGAGTCCAATGACGCAGGCTACCGCAGCACTGAGGACTTGCAGGTGTTCCTGGGGCGCGAGGGTCTGGCAAGCAGCGTCCTGCGGCCCACGGGCATCGCTGATTTCGAGGGCGTACGCCTCAACGTCGTCAGCGAAGGGGACTTTATCCCCGCCGGCACGAATGTCAAAATCGTGCAGGTGGAAGGCAGCCGCATTGTTGTGAAACAAATTCGGGAATAAGAATGCAAGGGGCGCGTCTGGGGACGCGCACAAACCCTCTCGGTCAGCGGGCGCTGACAGCTCCCCAAGGGAGCCTCATGGATTCCCCCATTCCGCATTCCAGTTTCCGAATTGAAATTTAGAGGGAGGTTAACATTATGGATCCTATCATGGTCACGGTATTCATCATCATCCTGTTCATCGTTCTGGTGTGCATTTTCCTTTCCATCGTGCCCCTGGGCCTGTGGATCAGCGCTCTGGCCAGCGGCGTGCATGTGTCCATCGCGTCCCTGGTGGGCATGAAGATCCGCCGCGTGCAGCCCAAGCGTCTGGTGGCGCCGATGATCAAGGCTGTCAAGGCTGGCCTGAAGGTGACCATCAACAACCTGGAAACCCACTACCTGGCCGGCGGCAACGTTGACCGCGTGATCAACGCCCTGATCGCGGCCCAGCGCGCCAACCTCGAGATGCCCTTTGAGAAGGCCTGCGCCATCGACCTGGCCGGCCGCGACGTGCTTGAAGCCGTGCAGATGTCCGTTACCCCCAAGGTCATTGAGACCCCCGTGGTCGCCGCCATCGCCAAGGACGGCATCGAGCTGCGCGCCAAGGCCCGCGTCACCGTGCGCACCAACATCGACCGTCTGGTCGGCGGCGCGGGTGAGGAAACCGTCATCGCCCGTGTCGGCGAGGGCATCGTCACCACCGTCGGCTCTGCCGAAACGCACAAGCAGGTGCTGGAGAATCCCGACCTGATCAGCCGCACCGTGCTGGCCAAGGGCCTGGACGCCGGTACCGCCTACGAAATCCTCTCCATCGATATTGCCGACGTGGACGTGGGCCGCAACATCGGCGCTCAGCTGATGATGGATCAGGCCGAGGCAGACCGCCGCATCGCTCAGGCCAAGGCCGAGGAGCGCCGCGCCATGGCCGTCGCTCACGAGCAGGAGATGAAGGCCTCCGTGCAGGAGATGCGCGCCAAGGTCGTCGAGGCTGAGGCCGAGGTGCCCCGCGCCATGGCTGCTGCCCTGCGTGACGGCAAGCTGGGCGTGCTGGATTACTACCAGATGCAGAACACCATCGCCGATACCACCATGCGCGATTCCATCGCCAAGGCCAGCCAGCCCCAGGTGAATGCCGCGCCGGAGAAGAAGTAAGGCAGCATTTCGGGCATCGCCCGGGAAAGAAAGGAGCGATGACGGATGGAAGAAGTCATGGGCGCCATCATTTTGATCATCGCCAGCGTCGTTTCCATCATCAGCAAGTCAAACAGCAAAAATAAACGTCCGTCCTCCTCGCGCCGCGCGGAGCATCCCTACCGGGCGCAGGCCTCCGGGGCCGTCCGCAGCACGGCTCCCGGGCAGACGTTCAGCGTGGCCTCCATGCTGCCGCCCCAGGAGCCTGCCAAGCCCGCCCAACCGGCGAGCATGGCCACCATGCTGCCGCCCCGTGAGGAGCTCAAGACCGCCGAGCCGCTGGTACACGCCCACGACGCCGACCCCTGCCAGACGCACAACGTCCCCGGGAGCTTCGCGGAGGGCAACGCCACCGAAGGGCTCGACCCCTGCCATGATGGCAGCAGCATCACCGCATCCGCCGCCGACGCCGGCTCCGGTCTGAACCTCGACTGGTCAGCCGACAGCATGGTCAAGGCCTTTGTGATGCAGGAGGTGCTCACCAGACCCTGCCAGAGGAGACACTGACAATCAACGGGGAGAGGCGCGCTTCTCCCCGTTTTCTTTGCAAAGACGACCAAAGGGCTCCCGCCCCTGGCTTACCTGCTTCTCCGGGGAGGGGAATTGGAACGCACCGACAGCGGGCGGAGCAGCTTCGCAGAGACGCCCTCTTGCCACATGCTATGGACTGCTTCTTCCTTCATTCCATGCCAAGCTTCAAAGTGTAAGCAGGAAATCCCCCATTCTCATCGAATTTTATCAACACACGATACTTTTTCAGGAGAAAGCGCTATGGATAAGATCAGGGTCATTATCGCAGACGACAACGAGGACATGCGCCGCATTGAGCGCAAGATGATCGGCAAGGTGGAAGGCTTCGAGCTGGTGGGCGAGGCCCGGGACGGCCTGGAGGCCATCGAGCTGGTGGAGAGGCTCCGTCCGCAGCTGGTCTTCCTGGACGTGGAGATGCCCGGCAAAACCGGCGTGGAGGCCGCCCGCATCATTCAGGACATGGATCCCGGCATCATCATGATCTTTGCCACCGCCCACGATCAGTATATGGGCGACGCCTTCGAGGTCTACGCCTTCGATTATCTGATCAAGCCCTTCAAGGTGGATCGCGTGATCAAGACCCTTGAGCGGGCGCGCGATCGCCTCAATCCGGACAAGGACGAGGAGCCCCTTCCCGTCTCCCCCACCCCCAAGATCACCAGCGGCAGGCTGATGCTCCACCACAAGGACGGCGTGTCCTTCGTGAGCATGACGGACATCGTGCTGGTGCAGCGCGAGGATCGCGCCACGGTGATCTACACCGCCGCCGGAGAGCGCTACATCACCGCCGATTCCCTCGCCGAGACCGAGGCGCGGCTGGATCCGTCGGTGTTCTTCCGCTGCCACAAGAGCTACATCATCAACCTGAACTTCATCAGCAACATCACGCCCTACGGCCGCTGGACATACGTCGTGCGCCTTAAGGGCATCGCGCAGGACGCGCTGATCACCCATGAGAAGTACGAAGAGCTGGAAAAGATGTTTGGCTGATATCCCCAACGGGAGGGCCACCCCGGCTGACCTTCCCCCCATTACGAGGAAGGCCAACCCCCATTCCAAATGATTCCTACACAGGAGGTTCCACCATGAAAAACATCCGCACTGCTACCGAACTGCGCAACGAAGCCTGGACGGCCATGAGCACCAGCTGGCCGACGGTTCTGTCCGTCACGGCGATGATCAGCCTCATCAGCTGGATGGCAAGCCTGATGGGGTCGGCGCTGGGCATCCTGGGCTCGCTGCTGATCCTGGTTGTGCAGTACCTCCTCGTCGTGCCGCAGATCGGCCTTGTGCGCGGCATGATTGATCATCTGCGCGGCACGCCCATCGCCTTCTCCTGCTTTAGCAGCATGTGGAGCTACACCAAGCAGATCATCTGCTGCATCCTGTGGCAGTCGCTGTGCCTGTTCGGATGGGTGCTGCTGGGCTATCTGCCGATGATTTTCGCCCTGTTCTTCATAGGTGCAGGCACGGATTACACCGTCATGAGCGCCATCTTCGTTGTGATCAGCGTCGTGCTGATGATGGTGCTCATGGTTCGCGCGATGCTCAACTACGCACTGGTGCCGCCCATCCTGGCGGATCATCCCACCATGGGCGCTGCCGCCACCGTCGATCAGAGCAAGCAGATGATGAAGGGCAACCGCTGGCGTCTGGTCAAGATGGAGCTGCCCCTGATGCTGATCTACGCGCTGATCATCGCCATTAGCGCGTTCCTGATCAACGCTTTGGGCGAGTCGATCTTCGTCAACCTGATCATCAGCGTCCTGACCATCGCCCCCACCGTGATGGAGCTTTACTTCGCGCCGGTGCTCTACGAGGAGCTGCGCAGCGCAGGCGCGGCGGAAGAGCCCTGTGAGGAGTAAGGGCGCCAATGGACGCCCTGAGGGAGCTGGCATCAGCAACTGACTCAGGGAGGCTTCATCCCCCATCCCGCATTCCAAATGAAAAAAGGAGGATTTTCCCATGATGCCCATGAAAACCAACCAAGCCATCCGCCAGGCGACCAAACCCATTGTGAAAAAGAACTTCTGGCGTATCTGCGGCATGTGGCTGCTGACAATGCTGGTGACAGTCGCCATCATGCTCGTCGTGAGCTTCGCCATGATGGCCATCATCGGTGTGGACATGACCTCCGCCAATCCTACGTTCACGCCGACCTATTCGGAGACCGCCGTTACCCTGCTGACCATCCTGCCCCTTGTGCTGATGCTGTGCGTGTATGTCATCACGTCAGGCATGCAGCTGGGCTTTTGCAACGGCATCCTGGGCATGGTACGGGGCGAAAAGGTGTATGCCACCGCGGTATTCAGCCGCATGGGCAAGTGCCTCAAGGGCTTTGGCCTGACGGTGCTGATGGGCCTGAAGGTCTTCCTGTGGGCGCTTCCCGGCTTCGCGGTGATGCTGATCGGCAGCTTCATCAGCCTCAACGGCGGCTCTGAAGAGGGCATGTCCCTGCTGATGTGGGCAGGCTACGTGCTGGTGTTCGCGCTGATGCTCCCCGCGCTGCTGCGCTACGCCATGAGCTACTACGTCATGGCGGAGAACCCCGACAGGGGCATCCGCGCCTCCATCGCCCGCTCCAAGGAGATCATGCAGTACCGCAAGTGGCAGCTGTTCAAGCTGGACATCCCCTATTTCCTGATTTCCTACGCGGTGATCATGGTGCTGGGCGTGGTGGTCGGCTTTGTGAGCAGCGTCGTGGACAGTGAACTCGTCATGGGCCTGACGGTGCTGGTGACGCTCATTGTGATGATCGCCGTCATGCTGCGGTACATGGCCTATGTGCAGGTGGCCACGGGCGTTTTCTACGACGTGTGCGGCACGACGGAAGACCAGGGCGAACAGGGTGAGAGCAGCGAGGGCTGATGAGGCCAAAGGCTCCCTCTCAAGGGAGCTGGCAGCGTGCCAGCGCTGACTGAGGGAGGGCGCGTCTGCGGGCGCGCCCCCCTTGCTGCGTCCCCGCCCTTGCATTATTCCTCAAAACGGGGTATACTAATGCTATTCTTTCATTCACAGGAGGAAACCACCATGCAGCAGCCCAGGCGCATCATCGGCGCACTGCTTGACAATATCAGCAAGGTCGTCATCGGCAAGGAGGAGGCCATCGAGTATGCGCTGATCGCCCTTTTATGCAAGGGTCATGTGCTGATCGAGGACGTTCCCGGCGTAGGCAAGACGACTCTGGCCTCGGCGATGGCCAAGTCTCTGGCGTGCTCCTTCCGGCGAATTCAGTTCACCCCCGACCTGATGCCCAGCGATGTGACCGGCTTCACCCTCGTCAACTTCAAGACGGGAGAGATGGAGTACAAAGAGGGCTCTGTGATGTCCCAGGTGGTGCTGGCGGACGAGATCAACCGTACCAGCCCCAAGACGCAGAGCGCCCTGCTGGAGGTCATGGAGGAGCACCAGGTCACGGTGGATGGCGTGACCCATCCTGTGCCCCAGCCCTTTATCGTGCTGGCAACCCAGAACCCCGGCGAATTCGTGGGCACCTATCCGCTGCCCGAGGCCCAGATGGACCGCTTCTTCCTGCGGATTTCCATCGGTTACCCGACGGTGGAGCAGGAGATGGACGTGCTGGAGCGCTATTCCGGCGTGGTCAAGCCCATGGCGACCATTGAGCCCGTGTGCTCGGCGGAGGATATCCTGGCCCTGCAGGAGATGGTGCAGCAGGTCTACTGCTCGCCGGAGGTGCGCATGTATGTGGCCTCCATCGCGGCGGCAACCAGGCAGGATCCGGCGCTGTCCCTGGGCGCCTCCACCCGCGCAGCCATCGCCCTGATCCACGGCGCCCAGGCCTGTGCCCTGCTGGCAGGCCGTGACTACATCATTCCCGAGGACGTGCAGCATATGGCGCTTCCCGTGCTCTGCCACCGTCTGGTGCTCAGCCCCGAGGCCCGCATGAAGGGCGTCACCGCCCAGAGCGTCGTGCGCCGCATCATGAAGAACGTCCCCGTGCCGGTGAAGCTATGAAAATCCGCATGACCACGCCGCTGCTGGTGACGATCTCGCTCCTGGCGGCGGCCTTTTCCACGGGCAGTCCGGTGTTCCTGGCGGCCTCGCTCCTGCTGATCGGCCTGATGGGCTCCAGTGTGCTGGGCGTGTGGCTGGCGGCGCGCAGCCTGACCATATCCGGCGGGCTGGAGGATCATACCGTCAACCGCGGCGAGGATGTGACGCTGGATATCACCGTGCGCCACCGCGGGTTCATCCCCATCGCGCCCCTGGCGCTGGAGATGACCGCCACGCCCGATCTGCCTGAGCAGACATTGCACGTGGACGCATCCCCCGGGCATGACGCCCGTGTGACGCTGCCCTTCCACGCCTCCCACGTGGGCGTATCGGCCCCGGGCGTGAAGGCCGTGACCGTCAGCGACCTGTTCGGCTTTGTGTCCGTGCGCAAAACGCCCCAGCTCCGGGGCGGCGAGCTGCTGGTGCTGCCCCTGCCCTTCGAGGTGGAGGGCCTCTACTACGCCGCGGGCGACTCCGACGCCGAGACCATGGCCCGCGCCACCGAGGATATCACCAGCCCGGCGGACGTACGCACCTACCAGCAGGGCGACGCGATGAAGAAGATCCACTGGAAGCTCTCCATGCGCAAGCAGGAGCTGCTGGTGCGCCGGTTTGAGGAGCCCGTGCTCCCCGACGCGCTGGTGCTCATGGACTGCTCCGCGCCTCCGGGACAATCATCCCCCGAAGCCGAGGCTGATCTGCGCGACGCGCTGCTGGAAACCACCGCCTCGGTCATGCAGCAGGCCATGGCCACCGATCATGCCGCACGCATCCCGCTCTACGGCGAGCATCCCATGGAGCTGGAGAAGGCCATGGGCCTGCCCATGATCCTGGAGAGCCTTGCCCGGGTGGATTTCACCGCCTCCGACCGCTTTGAGCGCGTGCTCCTGCTGGAGATGCGCCGCATGCGCAAGGTGGGCTGCACGGTCATCATCGCCGCGCGCCTCAACAGCCGCATGGTAGACGTGATGATGGGCATGCGCCGCATGGGCCCTTACGTGCGATTGTATCTGGTGACCCACACCCCTGAGGACGACCAGTTCATGGCGATGATCTCCAAATTGCAGTTTGCAGGCGTTGAGGTCTGCTATGTGAAGCCCGTGGCACTGTGATGCCAAAAGGCTACCCCGCGAGGGTGCTTTCTTACCTTCCCCAGCATGGGGAAAGTCAATCAGACGTCCCATCCCCCATTGAAAGGAGGTGCCCTCCATGCCCGGCAAGCTCCGCGGCTCCCTTTCCCATCTGCTGCTTTCCTATCTCTATGCCCTGGGCATGCTGCTGACCCTCCTGGGCATTACCTCCCTGTCCTATCTGGGGCCGGTGTCGGCCCTGGTGCTTCTGCTGCTGACGGTGGTGCTGTCGGCCTCCGGGCTGAGCAGACGCATGGCGCTGACGGTGGGCGGCGCGTCCGCTGCGGCGCTGCTGGGATGGCTGCTGCTGGGCGGCTTTGGCACGCTGGTAGAGGTGCTGCGGGCGGTGAGCCTGCACATGTCCGGCCTGTATACCGCCCTGCCCATGGTGGCGATGGAAACGGCGATGATCCTGTGCGTGCTGTGCGCAGCGGGGGCGTATTTCCTGACCTACCGCAGCGCAGGGGCATTCCCGGCGCTGGGCGTGCTGGTGCTGACGCTCCTGCTGTTGTGGCTGAGCGATCAGACCCAGGTGCTCTGGTGCCTGCTGCCAAGCGTGCTGTCCAGCGTGGCGCTGCTGCTGCAAAGCAATCATGGCGAGGCGTCCCTGCGCCGGGTGATGCCCATGGCGGCGGTGCTCACGGCCCTGACCTTCACCGGCGTGGCGGTGGGCGGCGCGACCATCGGCCCCATGAAGGACGCTGCCGACGAATTGCGCCAGCGCATCTACGATCACTTCTTCTTCACCGGCCCCCGCGATGTGTTCTCCCTGGCGACCGAGGGCTATTACCCCCAGGGTCAGAACCAGCTGGGCGGCCCGGCGGAGCCCCACACCAACCCGGTCATGACCGTCCTCACGCCCCGGCGCACCTACCTGCGCGGCGTGATCAAGAATGTCTACACCGGGCGCTCCTGGCTGGATGACACCGGCGGACGGCGCTACCTCTGGTCAAGCCCGCGCCATCAGGACATGCGCCGGGAGGCCTTCGATATGGATCTCCCGGATACCACCTATGCCTCCGATACCGCCCGACTGACGCCCTATGCCATCACCGTGCAGATGGTAAATGAGAGCGCCTCGTCGATGTTCGTGCCCCAGCGCATCCGCAGCCTTTCCCCGGGGGACGGGGTGGTGCCCTACTTCAACGTGGGCAGCGAGGTCTTTGCCACCCGCAACCTCCAGGCGGACGACGTCTGGACGGTGGAGGCTCCCCTCTTTACTTCGGCGGACACGGGCGTGCGCGAGCTGGTGAACGCCGCCTCCGCCGCAGCCGACGCGAACTATGAGGACATCCTCAAGGCCTACACCCTTTTGCCCGACCATCTGGAAAACGAGGTCTACCAGCTGGCCCAGAGCATCGTCAGCGGCATCGATGATCCCTACGAGCGCGCCCTGGCCATCCAGCGCTATCTGCAAAGCAACTACGCCTACAAGCTGGATGTGCCCGAGCAGCCGCCGGAGCTGGACTTCGTATCGACCTTTCTCCTGCTGCGCAAGGAGGGCTACTGCACCTACTTTGCCTCGGCGATGACGGTGCTGTGCCGCATGGCGGGCCTGCCTGCGCGCTACATCGAGGGCTACGTGGCCGAGCCGGACGCGACAGGCGTGGCGGTGGTCACGGGCGAGGACGGCCATGCCTGGACGGAGGTGTACTTCTCCGGCTTTGGCTGGCTGACCTTTGACGCAACCCCCACCTCCAACACGGCCGCCGCCATCAATCCGGACGATCTGAACACGCCGCCGGAATCCAGCAATAACGAGGAAGCGCCGACCCCGACGCCCACTGCAACCCCGACGCCCACGCC
>JAFUOR010000005.1 GCA_017481825.1 Clostridia bacterium | reverse complement strand
TGGTATCAATGGTACGAGGGGCATGGGGACACCTCCTAACCTGCCGATCCGGCCGCGTGCCGGGGAAGCAACACTCCTTTCTCGCCGGGATCCGGTCGTTTGCAGAGAGGCGGACGGATCCCGGTTTTTCAAAAATCCGCGACGTCGCGGAAATTGGAGGCAAGCATGGGGCGGTATACGGGAAAAAAGGCAGATCCTTTTTACCTGAGTGCGAACTGGAAACGCTTGCGTAAGATGGCGCTGGAACGTGATCATTACCTGTGTCAACGATGCCGGCGCCGGGTGGCGGTGGTGGTACACCATATCGTACCCGTGAAGGAGTGTCCTGAGAAAATGCGTGACCTGAGCAACCTGGAAAGCGTGTGTGCCATGTGCCACAACCTGCTGCACCCGGAAAAGGGTAGGGCAGTGGCTGTGAGGGATGATCTGCCCGGGGATGTGCGCATTATTGACCTGAACGCCCGGAGAAAGGAGAAGGGGACATGATGATCAGTGAACGGCAGCTGCGGGATGAGCGTATTCAGCGAATCACCCGGGAAGCCGCGCTGAAGAAGGCGGAGATCGAGAACCAGCTGATGGAAAGCTATGGTGCGATCTTGCCGGCACATGCGGCGCTGCTGGATGCGCTGCTGGATGTGGAGATCATGCGCCTGGAAGCTGCTGAATGCGTGGCTGAAAAAGGCCAGAAAGAACGATATTCCAATGGCAAGCAAACGCTGGAACGCAAAAACCCGGCTGTGGACACCATGCTGCGGGCCAGTGCAACGGAGGCGAAACTGATAAGCGCGCTGGGATTGAACCGACGCAAGCGGCCCGGGAAGGCCGATGCGGAGCTGGACGATCCGCTGCCTGAGGATGATGTGAGCGACCTTGACGATTATTGATGCGCAGGGGCGCAAGGAGATCTTCGATCAGTACCCTGGGTGTGACAGCCGGGTGTTTGAGTATGTGGAGGGTGTGCTGAGCGGGAAGATCGATGCATGTGAGGCTATCCGCCTGGCGTGTAACCGGACGATGCAAGATTTGGCTGACGGGCTGGATCCTGCCTGCCGGTGGACGTTCGACACGGAAAAAGCCTGCCGCCCGATACGCTTTGCAGAGAAGTTCATGAGGCCTTCGGGTGACTATGACCGCATGGAGCTGCTGCCATGGCAATGCTGGGTATACGCCAGCATTTTCGGCTTTGTGGACAGGCATGACGGCCGCCGCAAGTACTTGCAGGTGCTGCTGCTGGTGGGCAGCGGTAACGGTAAGACGCCGCTGGTTGCTTCCATGGCGCTGTATCAAGTGAGCCAGGAAGGTGTGCGAAACGCTGAGTTTGACATCCTGGCGAACAGCAAGGATCAGGCTGGAACGCTGCTGAACGACTGCCGCGGCATGGTGGAAAGCAATCCGGCACTGAAGCGGAGATTCAAACCGCTGCAGAACCGGGTGGAGTACTTTGCCGATGGCGTGAAGGGCCAGAGCCGCAGCGCGGTGCCTGATGCTGTGATACGGACGCTGAGCAGCAATGCCCGAAGCCTGGACGGCCTGCGACCGACCACGGCGGCCTTTGACGAAGCGCACGAAATGAAGACCTATGATCAGATAAGGCAGATGCGCCGATCGCTGGATAAGAAGGCTGCTGCGGGTGAACCGCTGCTGATCATTTTTTCCACAATGGGCTTTGTGCTGGATGGCCCGCTGATCAGCGAATACCGCAGCGCGAAGCAGCTGCTGAAGGGCAATGGTAACAAGCAGGTGAATGAACGCAGGCTGGCGATCATTTACGAACTGGATGAACACCTAAGCCCGGACGACTATCAGCACTGGGGGCAGGCGAACCCCTCGCTGGGGGTGCTGCTCTCGCTGGAAAGTATGCGGCTGCGATATGCTGAAGCTCAGCTGGCGCCTGACCTGCTGCTGGACTTCTACACGAAGACGCTGAACCTGTTCACGAAGGTTTCGAGCCTGAGCTACCTGGATTATGAGCTGATCCAGCGCAACCAGGATGTGGTGCCGCTGGAGGGTGTGCTGGGGCGTGAGGCTTTTGGTGGGTTTGACATCTCTACCAGCTACGACCATACGGGCGTAGCGTTGGAGATACCGCTGGATGACGGGCGATTCCTGTTCCTGTTCCACTGCTTTGTGCCGCGGCGGGTGGCGGATGCGAACCGGGAAAACCTGGACTATTATGCCCACGCCATGGCGGGCGAGCTGACCATTATTGATGGTGACTATGTACACCAGAGCTATGTGCTGGCGTGGTTTGAGAAGTGGGCGAAGGTGTTTGACATCCGTGCGATCGGCTACGATCCGGCGAACGCAACGCTGCTGGTGCAAAGCCTGAGCAGCTGGCGAGGGGAAGACAAGCCGGTGTTTGTATGCGACCCGGTGCGCCAGGGTGCGCTGACGCTGAACGCACCTATGAAACACCTGAAGGAACAGTTTTCGGACGGCAAGATCGTGTATAACCGATCGACGTTGTTTGAATGGTACTTGAACAATGTGAAGTTGCGCAAGGATTTTGCTACCAGGGACAATGAAAACTGGGTGCCGGTGAAGTTGGACAAGTATAGCAAGATCGACGTCTTCATGGCGGCGCTGGATGCGCATACGACATGGATGCGACGCTGCCCGCCGCCTGGCGCGGAGGTGCAGGAAAGCGCGGTGGCCGTATATGACCTGGAAGACTTGCCTGGCTACCTGGCTGGAAGTGACTATGCACAAGAAACACCCGTGAACGATGACCTGTGGAACTGGGGGGACTGAGATTGTGGCCATTTAACAAGGTGAAGAAACCTGACGCCAGTGTGCAGGTGCATAGATTGGACGCTGGTGTGGGCATATTCCCGCAGCTGGGGGATGTGCAGCTGGAAAATAGTGAGCCGGTGTTTTCGGCGGTGACTCTGCTGAGCAATACGCTGGCCAGTATGCGGCTGAGGTTGTACAAAGGATGGGATGAGTGCACGGATCACCCGTTGCACAAGTTGCTGTGCTACCGGCCGAATCCGCGGATGACGCCATTTGAATTCTGGCGGACGATGGAGGCCTGCCGATCGACAAACGGCAACTGCTACGCGCTGAAGGTTCCTGGCTATGACGGTTTCCCTGTTGCCCTGGATGTGCTGGATCCGCAGAGGGTGACGCCTTGCCGGGACGTGGAAACCGGTGACATGTGGTATGAACTGCGGCCGCAGGAAGGCGGCTGCTTGTATGTGCCTCGCAGCAGTATGCTGCATTGCCGGCATGTTTCCACCAGCGGCGATGCGGGCATATCGCCCATGGACGTGCTGAAGTCCACGCTGAAGTATGATGAGCAGATCCGCCAGTTTTCGCTTTCACAGGTCAAGGGCATCAGCGGCGCGGTGGTGCTGGAAATCCCGTCGGATGTGGGTAGCGAACGGTCGAAGAAGATTGTTGACGCCTTTATGGCGCAGTACCAGCGCAGCCATTCCTCGCTGCTGGTGGCCAGCGGCGGCGCAAAGGTGACCAGCATTGCCCGCAGCACGGTGGACGCCAAAGTGTTGGACGTGGACAGGATCACGGTGGGCAAGGCTGCCCGCGTGTACACCATCCCGCCGGCGCTGCTTGGTGATTACAGCAAGGCGGCCTATAACAGCCAGGAGCAGCAGCAGCTGGAATTCCTGGAGCGGACGATGATGCCGATCAAGGCCATGTATGAGAGTGAACTGAACACGGAGCTGCTGAGCTACAGGGATATGCAGGAGGGCTGGCACTGGGCCTTTGATGTGGAGGATCTGGTGCTGGCGGACAGTCTGACCCGTGCGCAGGTGCAGCAGATTCAGGTGCGCAGCGGGCTGCGCAAGCCGAACGAGGTGCGCGCCAGAGATGGCTTCGGCCCTGTGGCTGGCGGCGATCGTGTGTATTGCAGCCGTGACCTGTATCCGTTGGACAAGCTGGAACAGCTGAGCAAAGGAGGCGTGACCAATGAATGATTTTTACCATTTCGCCGATCTTGAAGGCGATCACCCGACGCTGTATATCGAAGGCTACATTTCGCCCGGTGAGCCGTGGTGGGATGCGGATTTGCGCTGCTTTTGCAGTCCGAGCAGCTTCAGGGACGCGCTGAAGGAATGCGAGGGCAAGCAGCTGACGGTGGTGATTGACAGCGAGGGCGGCGACGTGGCTGCAGGTGTGGCCATGTATGAGAGCCTGCGTGCCCATAAGGGCGATGTGCAGGTGAAGATCTACCGTGCGTATAGCTGCGCCAGCCTGATCTGCCTGGGTGTTGACAGGGACAAGCGCAGCATTTCCGCCGGCGGTAGCGTGCTGATCCATAACCCCGGCGCGAAAGCGGAAGGGGATTGGCGTGATATGGAGAGCGCTGCGGCTTTCCTGAAATCCATCCGTGACGCGGCGGTGGGCATCTACACCGAACGCCTGGGCGTGACGGAGGACGCGGTGATCGACCTGATGGACAGGGAAACCGTGTGGAGCGGCCAGGCCGCGGTGGACGCCGGCTGGGCTGGAAGCCTGATCGGCGATGAGGAGGCCCACGCTGAGAACAAGCGCAAGCTGAAGGCCAGCATGGCTGTGAGTATGGCAGCCACGGAAAACATGATCCGCGCAGCGCTGGAACGTGCTGATGAGGATAAAGAGCGGGCGGAGATCATCCGCCAGCTGGACGGCAAGTAAACCCAACGACCTAAGAAAGAGAGGACGAGAAAATGCCCGCATTTGCCAACATGACTGCGCTGATGGAAGCGATCAACGAGATCCAGCGCGACATTCCCACCCTGCGCGACAACGCGCTGAACCTGGCCAAGGATAAGAACGCCGACATGGCGGCTGTCCGCAAGGCCAAGGCGGCCTATGAGGACGCCAACACCCGCCTGTCCATGCTGAACGAGGAAAAGGAACGCATGGAAGATGAGGCCACCTTCCGCCTGCGTAAGAAGCCCGGCGGCGCTGCTATGAGTAAGAACGAGGCCCGCGGCCTGTTCTACCAGATGGCCTTCAACGGCGGCGACACCACCAAGATGCCCAAGATGGCCTATGAACAGCTGGGCCTGATCCCTGCTGACAATGCCGATCAGGGCCACGGCAGCCTGCTGGTGCCTGAGACCATGGCCAATGAGCTGCTGCTGGCTCCCCAGGTGACCAACCCCCTGCGTGAGCTGATGACTGTGACCATGGTGCCCAACCTTGAAATCCCCCGCCTGGGCTTTGAACAGGATGATGATGGCTTCCTGGACAAGGACGGCGCCAGCGCCAAGGAACTGGCCCTGAAGGGCGACCTTGTGGGTTTCGGCAATCATGCGTACCGCGTTCGTGCTTCTGTTTCTGAGAGCATCATCCGCACCACGCCCCTGAACATCCAGTCTGCGGTGGACGCTGGCCTGGCCAGCAGTGCTGCCCGCAAAGAACTGAAGATGATCTTCGGTGAAGATCTGGCTGCCAATGTGAAGCACATGAGCCTGTACCAGAAGGGTGCTGACGGCGAGTATGTGATCGCTGCTAAGGAAGGTGGCGACCTGTATACTGCCTGGTGCGCTGCCTTCGGCGATCTGGAAGATGAGTACCGTGAGCGTGCTGCCGGTGTGCTGCGCTTCAGCGATTACCTGAAGATGCTGCGTGCCATTGCCCCCAACGCCAACCTGTTCGACGCCGCCCCTGAGAAGGTGCTGGGCATGAAGGTGAAGTTTACCGAGCGTGCTGCCATGCCTGTGGTGGGTGACTTCAAGATGCTGCACCTGAACTTCGCCTGCGCTCCCTGGTATGACGTGGAGAAGGTGCACGACAAGGGCCTGCGCCGCTTCTACCTGAACAGCCTGTACGACATCCAGGTGAAGATGGCCAGCGCCTTCCGCCTGGTGAAGGTGACCGAGGGCGCTGCTGACGCTGCTGACGCGGAGTAAGGGGCGGGTGAGCAAGCATGGCTGATTTGCCTGGACTGATGAAGCAGTATGGCTATTTTGATGACGGCAACTTTCAGCCGGAAGTTGCTCAAATGTGCCTTGATGCTGCGAAGGAATACCTGACGGGTGCAGACGTGCGGGAGCCTGCGGGCGGAAGTGCGCTGTATAACCTGGCGTGCTATATGCTGGCCAACCACTGGTATGAGAACCGTGGTGTGGTGGCGATCGGCACGGTGCAGGGCAATATTGCCATGGGCGTGCAGAGTATCATCTGGCAGCTCAGCGATGGCACAAGTGAAGGTGAAGGAGGCGGCTAATGTGCGACACACGGGCGACCTTAACACCCGGGTGAAGCTCTACCGCCGGGACACCGAAACGGCGGACGGACAGAGCGTGGACAAGCTGGTGGAGCTTTTGCCCGGTGGGGTGTGGGCTGAGGTGTACAGTCAGAACGACAAGACCTTTGCCGCGGGCGACGCCAGGTACATGGAAAGCGTGAAATTCTGCACCGTCCGCCGTCCGGTGGCCTTTGAACTGGCGCCTGGTATGCTGTTTGAGCACAAGGGCGCCCTGTACGAGGTGAAGGAAGTTGTGCCGGGTGTTTTCCGTGGAACGGTGAAGCTGCGCGGTGTGAGTGTTAAGACGCTGGGCACGGGGGTGATGTACGATGGTTGATGTGAACGTATACCTGGCTGAAGCATTGGAGGCTGGCGGCATTGAATGCCCGGCCTGCGAATCGCCCATGCGAGGTGACGAACCTGGCCCGTATATCACCTGGGAGCAGCGAAACCGGACGGATATGTATGCCAGCGGTGAGGTCTACATGCGCCAGCGTCTGCTGGTGCTGAATGTGTATTTCCCGCCTGAAATGCATGGATGGCGGCAGCTGCAGGAGCATGTGGCCTGGTGTGTGAACAACTTCCGCCAATATGCGCCGCAGATGGTGAGCGCAGCCTATGGGCTGAGCGGTGCGCTGGATGTGCCGGCCATTAACCGCCGCAGGGCGCAGATGATGATCACCGTGCGTGAGGTGCCTGACGATGCCTAAAGATTGGGACAGGGGATTCGGTGCGGCGACTGATGGCGCTGTGCTGACACCTGCCGACATCGCAACGGTGTTGCAGGCCGGCGTGGATGCTGTGATCGATGGCGTGCAGAGCGTGGTGCGAACGACTGCCGAGAACCCCACCGGCCAACTGGAAAAGAGCATCACGGCGCAGATCTACCCCCGCGTAAGCGGCGGCAAGGCTGTGATGGGCTGGGATGAAGCGCCGATCCCGCAGAACCGGAAACGAGGGTACGTTGACGGACGAGGCCGGGCGCGCAAGGTGGACACGGTTGACGATTATGCGCGCATACTGGAATATAGCGAACGGCGGCAGCTGCGCCACATGGAAGTGGGCTATGACGCGGTGAGCGACATTGCAGAAAAGCGCATGGAAGAAGCGGCTGATGCGCTGCTGGCCAAGATGGCCAGGGACGCGGGGCTGTAATGAAAGGAGCGAAACAAAATGGCAGATACTGTGAACAATGTGAAGCCTACGTGGGAATTGACGGTGCGCGATTTCTTTGTGCACTTCAAGGCCAATGAGGATGGCGGCATTGAGACCGACATGCAGATGCCGGTGATTAAGGAACTGCGGGTGCAGCCCAATGAGAACACCCGCAGCATTTATGCCAGCGGCGTGGTGTATGACACCGTGACGCAGCTGGCGGAGAGCAAAGCCGGCCTGACGGCCGTTGCTCTGCCCCGTGAGTTTACCGACCGCGCCCTGGGCGCGAAGAACAAGGGCGCGGTGAGCTATGACACCGTGTTGCCGGTGAAGGAGGAATTTGCCTGCGGTTACTGGTGCGAGAACCAGGACGGCAGCGCTACCTACTACTATCACCCCCGGTGCAAGCTGGTGCAGAGCGATGCGACCCACCGCACCTATGATTCTGCACAGACGCCTGATCCCAGCGTGGTGTATGACATCCTGCTGCTGGGCACGGACGAAAAGGTGTGGCGTGTGCGGTACTTTACCGCCAGCGTGGAGGAAGGCAAGGTACCGCTGACCCCTGCGGAGTTCTTTGCGCTGCACCCTGAAACGATCGAGGATATTGAGGCTATTCCCGGCACTGAAAAGGCCGCGGCTGCCCAGTAAACCGAGAACAATGATGAGGCCTGTGGCGGGGTGCCGCGGGCCTCATTTTGCAATATGAGAGGTGAAAGGAGGTGGCGGAGTGATATGCGTTTATGACGGGCGGGACGCAGAGCGCGGCGGGCATGGCCTGGGAGTGATCCATCCGAGCGAATGTATCATTACGGAGGAGACCGGCGGCAGCTATGAGCTGAGTGCGACGCTGCCCCTGGGTGGTGAATGGCTGCTGATGGAGCGGGGCAATGTGGTCCGTGCGCCGGGCGCGCCGCACCGGCTGAGCGGACAGGTGCAGGACTTCCGCATCTATGGGGTGGAGCTGGCGGAGGATGGGCGATCCATCCGGGTGCAGGCCAGGCACGTTTTTTATGATGCGGCAAATGCCTTTGTGCAGGCGCCGGTGGAGTTTGACGCCGCTGGTGTACCGGCTGTGCTGGAAGCCATGGGTGCGGCAGGCGAAGGTGTGCCGTATGCCCTGGATGTGCAGACGGGGGATGCGACCTATACGGGGAGCATTGACCTGGTGAACTGGGTGAATGCGCTGCTGGATCCGGACGCGGGTATCGTTGCTCAGGCGCGGTTGCGGCTGGAAAGAGACTGCCTGACGGTGCGCTTGCGGCCTGAAGGTGGCGACGACAGCAGGCTGACGGTACGCTGGGGGCGAAACATGGCCGGGCTGACCCGCAGCACGATGATCGATCAGGTCGTGACGCGCCTGCAGCCGGTGGGCGAAGATGCTGAGGGCAATCCGGTATACCTGCCTGAAAAGTACGTTGACAGCCCGCGTATTGGCGAATATTGGCGGCCGCTGGTGAGTGTGTGGCGTGTATCCGGCGCGAAGGTTGGCCAGCGGACGCACGATGCGGACGGCAACACGGCGGAAATGACGCTGGAAGATGTGCACAACATGCTGCGCAAGGCTGCCCAGGAGCGCCTGCAGAGTGGATGTGACCTGCCTAAGGAAAAAACATCGCTGGCGTATGTGGATATGAACCGGATCGGCGCTGCGGATGCTGCATGGGCAGCGGCGCATGTGTGCTTGTATGACTGGTTGACGATCGTCCACGGGCCGGCTGATGTGCGTGAACAAGTGCAGGTGACCGGGTATAGCTGGGACGTGCTGCGGCAGACGTATACGCAGTTGGAGGTGGGTGATGCCTTCCGCGACCGGACGGACACGGTGATTGTGACTGCGCCGCAGCTGAGGAAAGAGGTTGCGGCTGCGAGGAAAAACAGTCTTCGGGTGGAAGATCTGATCGATGTGGAAGCAGAAAAGATTCGTTTGCAAGCGCGGGATATCGAGCTGATCGCTTATGACGTGAAAGACCTGGATAGCCGTACAAGTTCAGCTGAACTCCGACTGGATGGCATGGATGGGCAGATCACGGCTTTGGGTACGGATATAAGCGACCAGGGCGATGTGATCAGTCAGGTGTTGCTGGATCTTAATGCAGCGGAAGCGGATATTCTGCTGAAGGCGGAGCGGACGGAGCTGGATGCGCTGGCAACTCGGGTTAGTAGTGCGGAGATCTCACTGGATGCTGTGGAAGCTGAGGTGGTACTGAGGGCGCTGAAGGATGACGTGGAGGCGGAGTTTAAGGTGCAAAGCGACCTGATCTCTGCCAATGCGGCTGCCATAGCGCTGAAGGCTGACAAGATCGACTTGCAGGGTTTTGTGACCATGGAGGAATTTGAATCCTTTGAGGGCAGTGTTTCGGATCTGTGGGCAGATGAACTCAAAACGCTTTATGTCGGCGCTGAAAGTGTCGTAGCCGGATATGGTGATTTTGATAATCTTGTATTCGGTGCAATCAATGGCGAAAGCTCTGATGTGTGGGTGGGTGAGATTGTTTCGGGCTTGGGCTATGCCACCCAGGCCTGGGTGAATGGCAAAGGCTACGCCACGCAAAGCTGGGTTAATAGCCAGCAATTCGACACAGTAGGAAGCGTGAATACCAAGGTCAACAGCCTCAGCAATTGGGTGCTTGAAAACTACCCCACGAAAATCTGGGTCAACGCGCAAGACTATATGCCCAAGAGCGGCCTGACCACCGCCACCACCAAGGTCTGCACCGGCACCCAATACACCACCGCCACCACGCCGCCCTTCTTCAACGCCAACGGCACCCAGGTGTCCGGCGGCATCACCTACGTCAAAAGCGTTACTTATAACACTACCGAACTGACCTATTTGGTCTATGCATAAGGAGGCGCCTATGAACGAAGCCATTATGAAAGCCCTTGGCTGCCTGAACGAGCTGGAAGTCCACGGCGAGCGCAACTGTGTGCTGCTTGTCACTGCCATACGCGAGCTGAAGCCCTTGCAGACGGCGCAGCTTGTAAGTGCGAACGATGCAGCGCGGCCTGTTAATGAGAATGAGGAGGAATGACCATGGGTATCAATGTTACGAACGATCAGCATCTTTCCAAGTATATTACCGTTCCGACTGAAAACGGTCGCCCGCAGCGCGTGGCCACCATGATCGGGCGTGTGGCGCCTGGTGTATCTATGAACCTTTCTCTGATGGTCGCTAACGCTGAGCTGGCGGGGAAGTATCAGGCTGAGATTGCCACTGCGTTGGATGAAATGTGGAATGATCTGCGCGCGAAGGCTGCGGAAGCTGGCTTGCCGGTGTGAGACTGCGGAGCGGGGTGTGACGGTGCGCTCCGCTCTTCTTTTGTGTAAGGGAGTGAGAGAATGGGCGTAAGACTTTCTAATATTGTGCTGAGGGTGGATGGCGGCGATAAAGCGCAGAAGACGCTGAATGACGTGAGTCGCGCGATGAGCCTGAACCAGATGGAGCTGAAGAAACTGGAAGCGGCCTATGGCCATAGCAGCAAGGATATGGACTACCTTGCCCAGCGCAGCGACCTGCTGAAGACCCGTTTGCAGGAGCAGGAAAAGGCTACGGCAGCCCTGCGGGAGACCCGAGAGAAGTACCTCGCGACCGGCAAGGCGAATCAGGATCAGCTGGACAAGCTGGACAAGCAGATCTTGCAGGCGGAAACCTCCGAGGCTCGGCTGGGGCGCCAGATCAGAGAGTGCGAGGGTGAGCTGAACAAGCAGCGCGCTGCGGCTGCGCAGGCGTCTCAGGCGCAGGAGAAGCTGGGGAAGACTGCCCAGGTGGCTGCTCAAGGTCAAAAAACGCTGGGAGAGGCTGCCAAGGCCGCGGGAAACGATGCAGACAATGCTCGGGCAAAGTGGAACAGCTTTATGGACACGCTGGAGAAGCGCGGCGCCAAGGTCGAGAAGGTTGGCAAGGCCATGACGAAGGCTTTGACCATTCCAATCCTGGGAATGGGCGTGGCCAGCGGTACATATGCGGTGCAGTTGGAAGATGCGCTGTATGAGACGGCTACGCTGCCGGGCTTTTTGAGCGGAACGGCAGAGCAAAAGCAGGAGCAGCTGGATGCGTACCGTGCGGCGCTGCTGGCAGGCAGCAACCACAGCCATACGGATGTGAATCAGTTGGCCAGCGCACAGTATCAGGCGATCAGTGCGGGCGTTACTCCGGAGGATAGCGCCTACTGGGCGGAGCGGGCTGCCATGGCTGCCAAGGCGGGCAAGAGTGACGCCCTGACGGTGGTGGATGGCGCCAGTAGTGTGGTGAACGCCTGGAAGGAGGCTTCTGGCGGGCTGGATCATGTGCTGGATGTGATGCTGATTGCACAAAACTTTGGCAAAACTGACGTGGGTCAGCTGGCCAGCCAGGTGGGCCAGGTGACGGGCATGGCGCCTCAGGTGGGCGTGGGCATGGAAGAAGTGTTTGCTTCCATCGCTGCCATGACGCTGGGCGGTATGAGTACCAGCGGCAGCGTGACCGGCCTGAAGGCCGTGATGAGCAGCGTGATCAAGCCGACGGCAGAGGCCAGAGAAGAGGCAAAGAGGCTTGGCTTGGAGTTTAATACTACCGCAATGCGAAGCAAGGGATTGACCGGCTTTTTGGCTGATGTTGCGGAGAAAACCGGCATGAACGTTGATAGCCTGGGTAAGCTGTTTGGCTCTGTGGAGGGCTTGAATCAGGTGCTGGCGCTTGGAACCAGCCAGGCAGGCGCCTATGCGGATGTACTGGGGCAAATGCGGGCTGCCAGCGGTGTGCTGGATGAGGCTTTCGAGACCCGTGTGAGCAGCCGGGCGGAGAGGCTGAGTGGATCGTTGAATCGGCTGAAGAACGCTGGGGCGGAGTTGGGCGAAGCCTTCCTGCCTGCGGTGGACATGGCTGCGGATGTGCTGGGCGGTGCTGCGGATGCCATCAGCGGTATGGACGAAGGCGCACAGAAAACGGTGATCGGGCTGGGGCTTGTAACGGCTGCGGCCGGCCCTGCCACCCGGGCAGTAGGCGCGCTGATGAAGAATATCAAAACCATTGCTTCCCTGGCGTCGAATCCCTGGGTATTGGGTGCGGTGGGGATCGGAGCAATCGCGTGGGCGCTTTCCAGCGTCGAAACGGATGCGGAACAGCTGGAAAGGGTGTTGGGAAGCCTGAATGCGAACCTGTCGCCCGAAGCGCAGCAGAACATCACGAATGGGATCAACGCTGGCATTGAGGCGGCCAGGAAAGACTTTGAGATCGAAGCGAAGGCCAAGGTGACGATGGACGGTGAAGCCATGCGCGCGGAACTGCAGGGGCTGGTGAATGATACCCTGGATGATGGGGAGCTGAGCTTTGGCGAATACAGCAGCTGGCAAGCCTATGTGGAAGGCAAGCTCACGCCGGATGCGGCTGCTGGATTGAAGAGTGAAGCTACGGCGGACATTGCTGCAGAGTTGACCGCTGCGATCGGCGACATGAACAAGCTGCTGGAAGTGGTGTACCGTGCCGGCAATACGGCTACGGCGCAGGAGATTGCTGATCTTCAGACGGCCATTGAAAAGGTGCGTTCGTTGCATGAGGAAATGGATGCGCTGCGGGCTGAGATCGAAGCCGGTGAAGCTGCGAACGTTGACACTCAGGGCGATGCAGGTGAGGTTGTGGCTATGGGTCTGAGTTTGGCAGGCCAAGCAGCTGAGGCTGTGGGCTATACTTCCGAAAAGTCTACCAAGCTGCAGGAGGCGATCGAAGCGGAGCAGAAAGAGGCGGAAGAGATCTACACGGCAGCGGTACTTGCTGCTGAGAATGAAGAACAGATCCAGGCGGCGAAGGATGAATTGGCAGCTGTGACTGCTGCCCATGAAGCTGCTCGTGAGAATGTGACTGCTTCTGCTACGGGTAGCTATGCGGCGCAATGGGCAGGCCTGGTGCAGCAGCACCCGGAAGCCTGGGCGCAGCTGCAGCCAATAGCGCAGATGCTGGACGTGCTGAGCGCCCTGGGTGCATCGATGGACAGCAACAGGCCCGCCAGCGATGCTGTGCAGCGCATTCCGGCGGGCCTGTTGGGGTCACTGGGCTACGACTGGCTGCAGGATGAAAATGGCCTGATGGATGTGTATATGGTTAATCAGAGTGGCGGCCTCACTATGCTGTATGATGCGATGATGACGCAGATGGATGAAGCGGCTGCGGGGGTGGATGCAAACCACAATCCGCTTATTGAGTGGATGCAGGCGATGATTGACCAGGGCGTGGATCCTGCAAGCCTGGACACGGGTGCCTTGAGCCAGGACATGGCGGATGTGCTGCGATTGGTGATGGCCATGCAGGACAAGGACAACATTGGCACCGAGGCCATGGAGAGCCTGAGCGCCGGCATGAAGGAAGGCGCTGAAGGTGTGGAAGAAACGGCTGATGAGATCGGCGATGGGGTTGAAAGCAGCCTCGCAGCGCCTGCAAAGGTGGCCAGGGGCGCCGGACAGGGCGCAGCTGACAACCTGGCGCAAGGCCTGGCCGCCGGTACGCCTGCAGCCGCTGCAGCTGCTGCAAGGTTGGCCGGCGCGGTGAGCGCTGCGCTGCAATTTGTGATGCCGGGCGCCGGGATCGAGACTGGTGTCGGAACGCTGGCGGCCGGGGCTGTGACGAACAACAACAGCACCGACAACAGCGTGAACGTGACCATTCAGAGTGCGACCATGGGCAGCACGCAGCAGGCGAATAACCTGGCTGATCGGCTGGCCGCCTATGGCCGGATGAAGAATGCAGGCGTGGGGCTGAACGGCTGACGCCTTGCCATAGGAACAGCCCAGCGGTTTGTGCCGCTGGGCTGTGTGTTTGTCAGTATTTCTTTCTTGTGGGGAGAAAACGACAGAATCACCAGGATAGCGGTTGTCGTGTGATGGAGAGGGTGGTGAAAGCTGCCCTCTTTTTCTTTTGCCATCTTGCCACCATAGCGCATGGCGGGGCTATTGTAATGGCATGAAGGGAGGATGACCCCATGCAAGAAACGACTTTCTACGACAAGGCTGCGCCCAGTGAATGGGAAGTGGGCGGGAAAACCTACAAAATGTTCTTCTCGTTGAGGGCTGCGGCGAAGCTGGAAAGCTTGCTGGGCAAGCGTTACGACGCGATTGTGCTGGAAATGTTGCAGGTGGCGCCGGATGGTGACGGCCTGGCCCCGGCGATGAGCGTGGAGCGGCAGGCGACCATCGTGAAGGTGCTGCTGGAAGAAGGCGGCACGCCGGTGCCCATGGCGGAGCTGATGGCCATGCGCATGATGGACTTCGCCGCCCTGGCCAGAGCTGCCCAGGCTGAAATGCTGATGAAGCAGCCCCGGGGCAGTAAAAAAAAAGCCTGACGGAAGATGACGGTACACCCTGGAACTGGGCGCAATGGCTGCTGACCGCCCGGAAGGTGCTGAGCCTGAGCGTGGAGGAATTCTGGCAGACTACGCCAGCTGCCCTGCACGATCTGCTGAAGGCTGCAACGCAGCCAAGCGCACCGCTGGTGAAGAAAACCAAATATGCCGATGTGGCGGGATGGTAAAATCCGCGACGTCGCGGAAAATGCTCTCCAAATGTGGAGGGCTTTTTGTTTGCCACCTTGCTGCCATGCGTTATGGTGGTGGTAGATTGAGGCAAAGGGAGGCGGCGCTATGTGGCGGCGGCAGATCGGCCGGGAGGGATATGTGCGCGCAGTGGGCATGGCGCGGTTTGCAGAAAGGGCGCTGGGGCGGGATCCGTATGATCCGGCAAGGTTGAGCACCAGGCGATTAAAAAGGATGCTGTGTCCCCGGGCAAAGTGTAAAAAGTGCGAGGATCAGTGTGGATATGGCCGTGAATGGCTGAGACGTAAAGCGACTGTAACGGGCGGTGAAGATAATGCTGGAAAATGAATTTATGTGGCGGGGCGTGCCTTCGCGGGACATGGGTGTGGTGGTGCAGGAAATGCCTGGCTACAAGCGCCCGGCGCGGCGGTTGGACAAGGTGAGCATCCCCGGCCGCAGCGGCGAAGTGGTGCAGGACTTGTTTGGCTGTGATGTGTGGGAGGATGTGCAGTACACGCTGAACCTGGCGGTGAAGCCTGGGTACGACCGCGTGCGGGTGTTGGAATGGCTCAGCGGCGACGGGGAGCTGGTGTTGGGCAGCGTGCCGGACAGCGCGTTCCACGCCCGGATCGAGGCGGAGACGCCCAGCAATGAGATTGCACCCGGGCACCCAGGCAGCTATCTGCAGTTGGCACCCACCTTTGTGTGCAGCCCGTGGAGGTATGAACTTTTCCCGCGGGCTGCGGTGCAGCTGCTGGGTGGGGCTGCTGGGTGCAATCCCTTTGGCTTCCCTTCGCTGCCGCTGCTGCGGGTAGAAGGGACTGAGGGCGCGGTGCTGAGTGTGACGGTGGGCGCCATGACGCTGGATGTGCGGTTGACCGCCAGCAGCGCGGTGATCGATTGCGATCTGGAAACAGCCGTGGGCGCCACTACAGGTGGCGAATTTGTGCAACTGCCGCCGGGTGACTGGACGGCTGAGGTTAGTGTGACGAACGGGGAAGTTGCAAGTGTGACGTTGGAACACCGTTACAGGAGGGTATAAAAGGCAAAATGCCGTGTCAATGACGCATGAAAAATACGTCCGAAATGACTTTGAGTGTCGTTGCTTGTCCATTCAAAACGTTGTAAAAGGATAGTGCCGGAAATGGCCATATGAGAAGAGGAGTGAAGAAAATGATTGTTGCAAACCTGAAATTTATTACCGACTTGGATCGGGGTGTGCGGATGACGATGTTGCGGAACGCCTTATTTGTAGGCGACCAGGACGCTCACCGCTTCATCGTGAGCTGCTTCCGCAACACCTCCCGTCAGCCTGTTGACCTGACCGGCGCAGGCGTGACCGGCTACTTCATCCGTGCTGATCAATCCACCGTTGTCATTGACGGCAAGGTGGAAGACAACTGCGCCGTGTTGACGCTGCCTGCCGCCTGCTATGCTAAGCAGGGCCGATTCGGCCTGGTGATCAAGGCCAGCCTGGGTGACGTAATCCACACCATCCTGTGGGTGGAAGGCGCTGTCAGTGTGAGCCACACCGGCGCCATCATCGACCCTGGCGAGGTTGTACCCACACTGGATGAGCTGCTGGCGCAGATCGCCGCCATGGAGATTGCTACCAACAACGCCAACCAGGCGGCACAGGATGCCGTCACCACCGCCAACGCCGCTGCCCGGGCCGCACAGAAAACGGCTTCGGATGCTGCCACCGCTGCCCAAAAGACCGCAGCCGATGCCGCCCAGGCAGCAAAGGCCACCGCAGACGCAGCAGCAGCCAGGGCCGACAAGGCGACAGGCGAACTGCAAGGCTTTGCGGATTCTATCACCGCCCAGCAGCTCCTCCAGTACGACACCATCCCCGATACGGTGCAGCAGTACACCTACAACGCTTCCGGCACCCTGACCGCCATCCAGCATATGCAGGACGGTGAACCGGTGCGGACGGATGCGTTTGCCTTTGGGGATGCGGAGATCGTGGAAACCCGTACCCTGGCAACCGGGGAAACGCTGACCATCACCACCAACCTGGACACCCTGGAAACGACTGTGGAGTATGCGGCGTAAGCCGATACGGAAAGGAGAATAACAATGCCTGTATCTATTTTCGAGGGGAACAAAGCCGAGCGTGTTGCTAAAGCCCTGGAGCGTCTGGCTGGTAACTCTCGTATCGACCAGACCTTTGAGGCCCTGCTGGACGGCACCAACACCAGCAAGATCTTCGGCCAATGGTGGCCGATCAGCGGCGAGGGAACGGATAGCCGCTACACCCGCCTGGAACGCTGGTTTTCCATGCTGGCGCGGTGCTGGGCTGGCAAGACCTACACCGTGCGCTGGAATGACTGGCGTGTGAGCAACGACCCCAAGGGTACGCCCCTGGCCGACCTGGCCGAC
The DNA here is from genome assembly GCA_017481825.1 of Clostridia bacterium. Classification (GTDB taxonomy): domain Bacteria; phylum Bacillota; class Clostridia; order Christensenellales; family Aristaeellaceae; genus UBA11524. Next base: position 25,316 of record JAFUOR010000005.1, on the reverse strand, counting down.
AAGGCTCCGGCTGGGTGCTACACGGAAACCGATGCCAACACCCCCGAATGGTGCGACGAGGATCCCATGACCTGGTACGTCCGAGCCAATGCCATCAGCTTGGCAGATGGCACCATGCACATTCTGGCGGTGGAAGGTGTCGATCCTGGCTTTGATGTCAGCGGCAACATCGCCCCTGTGTACACCTTTAGCCTTGCGCTGTGGATGGCGCACTACACCGACGGCACCCATGAGTACAAGACCTGGGCGACCACCCAGCAGGGCGGTATGCGCCCCATGGCCTGCGACGTGGCTCCCGACAACAGCAAGCGCATCATGACCTGGCACGCTTCCTTTGGCGGCAGCATGACCGCCGACGGCAAGCTGACCTCCGGCGTGGGCAATCAGCCCGCTTTCCGCGTGAGTGCCACCGCTGGCCTGACCGCCGCCCGTAAGTGGAACGCTTATGAGGGCACCTACTCCGATACCGACCGCGATCATCTGCTGAATATGTGGCAGCTCCGGCACTTTAGCCTGGAGAACTCCGGCGAGCTGGAGGGCTGCCTGAGTTACACCTGGCAGTATACCGTGGCCATGGCCGAGGATGGTGTGACCAGCGTATTGGTGACTACGGCGCAGGCGGCCTCCATCCTCATTGGCAGCTCTGTGGAGCTGGGCAGCCATCCCGATGGTACGGACAGCGACCGTAACACCGCCGCAAACCGTGACCTGATCGCCTACGCCAAGGTGGAACGCATCGAAACCGTGACCATCGACGGCGCGGAGTACGCCCGTGTGCATCTGGGCATTGTGGAGCCGGTGGACATTCCTGCCACCGCGCTGCTGTCCAGTATGCCGTGGGAACCTGGCAGCACCGAGCGACTGCCTGGGCGCAAGGATGGCAGCTTGTATAGCTGCACCAACGGCAAAACGCCTGCCCGTATCGCTGGCATTGAGGTGCTGGACGGTGCCTATGCGGTCGGCCTGGATCCCCTGTGGATGAGCGACTACGACGAAAGCCGTACGCCCCAGAGCATCTACACCGTATACCAGTGCCGTGATAGTGAAAAGCAGTCCTCCTCGACTACCAACTATGAGGAGGTCGGCACCTTCCAGAGCGCGACCGCTGGCTGGCACTACGTCAAGCGTTTTGCCATCCGCAAAGACGGAATGCTGCTGCCGGAAGCCCTGGGCGGCTCCAGCACCACGGGCATGAAGTCTGCTTTCCGCTTCAACGCGTCCTCCGGCGTTCGCTGCCTGTGGTGCTTCGGCGCTTTGAACTTTGGCGGCAATGGCGGCGTTGCCTACGCGTATGGCAGCTACAGTCCTGGCACTGCGTCCTGGTACGGGCGGCCTCGGCTTTCTGGTGCTGGGAAAAAGCGGGGTGAATGGGCGGCGTAAGCCGCCCAGAGGGGCGAAGGGCCCCTATATTGACTGAATCTCCTACCTGTGAATGAAAAGGAACCCGAAAGGGTTCGGGGTTTTATGGCATGGTCTGCTTTCAACTTCAACACGTCCTCCGGCGTTCGCTGCCTGTGGTGCTTCGGCAATTTGAACAATGGCGGCAATGGCGGCGTTGCCTACGCGAATGGCAACAACAGTCCTGGCAATGCGAACTGGAACGAGCGGCCTCGGCTATCTTTGGCATTACCAGCCTTTGGGTTGGTAACGCAAGGCAGGAAGTCCTGTCTAATATGCCATAAAGTCCTCCGCGTGAAAATCGACTAATACCAGCACGGCCGAAAGGTCAGGCGCGGCGCATCGGCGACCGCGTGGGGTGAGTAGTAGAGAGGTCTGCCTGATTCGTAAGGCGTGATCTAACCGAAAGCCCCTGAGTCCAAAAGAAAACATCAGGAGGTGTATCGAGATGGCGCGGTTATACAATCACCTTACAAGCGATCTGGCCTACTGCGCTGTATCGAAATGCCTGGAGCATAAATGGCGCAGGAACGATGTCCAGACCTATATCGAGGAATGGACGGGGTATTCCAGAAAAGAGCTGTACGCAGATGAGATCGCCCACAAAGGACTGTCCGTCGGCATGAAGTACAACATCATCTGTGAGCTTGCCTGCGCTGCGGAGGATATGGTGGACGGGATCATGCACGGCATCGACCCAGATCTCGACCCCGTATCCGTCCGCGAAAAACCTGATGGTGCTACTGGTAAAATACGCCGCATTGCATATCTGTGTATGCGGCATCAGGTATTAGGGCATTTGGTCAAATTGGGGATCGAGCCGCTGCTGAATGCGCGGCTGCTGCCCACGCAACACGCCAGCATACCAAGCAAAGGCCAGACGGGCCTTGCAAGGCAAGTCGAACGGATGCTTAACCGCAAGCTGGGCATCAAAATGTATGTGAAAACAGATTGCACATCGGCCTATGCGTCGGTGATGTACAGCCTTTGCATCGACCTCATCAAGAAAGAGATCCCACGGGCGAAATGGATCCTCGCTTGTCTGCGAGTGCTGGAACGCTATGCGCCCGACGGCCACCTCATCATCGGTGGTTATCTGGACGCATGGCTGTTCAACTTTGTAATGAGCTATGCGCTGCGGTATGTCCTCAGCCTCAGTAAGAGCCGCAGGGATAACAAATACCCTCTGGTGATCCGCGCTGGTACCTTCATGGACGATATGGTGCTGATGGGACGGTCGGAAACAGCTTTGCGGCAGGCGGTGAAAAGCCTGACCGACTGGCTGCAACGAACATTCCACATGACCATGCGCACCACCACGGCCATCATCCGGCTCTACACCGTGGAGGAAGAGAAGGAACATAAGCGCAGAGCGAGGCCGGCGGCGAGGGGCTGCCCAAGCATCGACATGGGCGGCTACCGCATCCACCGCAGCCATATCACCATCCGCAGACGCAATGTCAAGCGCATACTGCGCTGCTTCACCCGTGCCTGGACGGAGCTGCAAGCCACCGGCACCATCAAACGCCAGAGGGCTATGCAGATCATCAGCCGCAACGGCATGGTGAGCAACACCGATGCTTACAGGCTATGCCATCAATACCATGTATACGAGTTACTTAAGGTCGCCAAGCGCGTGCAAGCCTATTGGCTCCGCGTGGCCGACCGAAATAGGAAGGAGAGATTGAATAATGCTGTTAATCAACACCGAATCCACCGTGAAGCCCTCTGCCGTGTTGCTGGAGCGGCTGGGTGACGGAAGTGCCAATGTGCGTCTTGCCGACAACATCCGCGAGGAGGCACGTGAGGGTGAGAAGGTCATCGTCTACGATGAGGTGGTTTTCACCCTGACCGCCGACCGCAAAGAAACCGCCGCTGACATCGAGGCCGAGTTTGCCGCCTGGTGGGCGTATGGCTCCGCACCGGAGGAGGCCGAACCCACCACCGAGGAACGCCTGGAGATCGTCGAAAGCGTCCTGATGGATCTGATTGGAGGTGCTGTGTGATGTTTGCACTCATCAAGCTTAAGTATCGTATGCGCCAGCTCACCGCCGCCCAGGTGTGGGCGTTTGTGGATGACCGCATGATTACCGCCGCCCAGGCTGTGAGCATCTGCGGCCCGAGGCCGGTGGAATGAGCATGATGGAGGAGCTGTGCCGCCTGCTGGAAGAGTGCGCCCACATCATCCGCAAGCAAGCGGAGTTGCTGGCAATGCACGGGATCCAGACGGAGGATGGGGAGCTGGAGAGGGCAAGGGCAAGGATGCTTTCCAACCCGATTGGTGACTCAAAAATCGGAGCCATGGTTAGTCCATGACTCCGATAATCCCCTCTGCTCTGAGTCTAAACTCAATGAGGGATAGTACATAGGGTGGGCAGCTACGTTTGCCGGACAGCCAATCTTCGAGGGTGCGCAAGGGGACACCAAGATGGTCAGATAACTGGCGTTGGGTAAAGCCGGATGCGGCTTTGATTTCGGCGATGGTCATTACAGGGAAATCTCCAAGTATCGTGCGAAATGGGCGCGGGTCATAAAGGTATAGTCAAAGCCCTCATCGACGGCGAAAGAATCTTTGTCGGTGTAGTACGTTGCCATGATCGTATTCTCGGCATTGTCTGCGTCAACGTACACGCGATACTTGCCACCACGGCCTGCTGCAAAATCAGCGGCTTCGGCAGCCGTAGCAAATCCATTGTGGCTATCAAAGATGCAGCTATCATTGGACAGGGAAACGTTGTAAAGCTTCATGGTGTACCTCCATACCCGGCAGCGTTTCCTGCCTGCGGCTATCTCTTGACTATATAATACCACGCATTGCGTGGTTTATCAACAGTATTTTCAAAAAAATTGGAAATAAATCGAAAATCTAATAACCCAGATTGGTGACTAAGGAGGCATGACCATGTGCAATGATAACCGTTGTATCTGCTGCGGCGCCCCGATCCCGGAGGGGCGCCAGGTCTGCCCGGAGTGTGAGGGAGGTGCGGTGTGTGAGCAGGATCCTGATGGATACATTCCTTCGGAGCGTTGACGCCATCGCCGATGAGCGGCCTGAGTATCAGCTGGGGCATGATGGCAGCGACGGCAAATGCGACTGCATCGGCCTCATCATCGGCGCGATCCGGCGCAGCGGTGGCAGCTGGGACGGCATTCATGGCAGCAACTACGCCGCCCGGAATGAGATGGACTATCTGCTGCCGGCGACCGATCCCGACGACCTTAACGTGGGCGAGGTGGTGTACAAGGCCGCCATGCCCGGGCAAACCAACTACAACCTGCCCGACCGTTACGATAAGGATCCTGACAAGCGGGACTATTTCCACATCGGTGTGGTGCGCAGTGTGGATCCACTGCGGATCGTCCATTGTACCGGTCCAGGCATCGTGGTCGATACCAAACTGGGCAAGTGGAACTACCGCGGATGGCTGCGCAAAGTCAGCCAGGAAGGAGAAGAAACTGTGAGTGAGATCCGTACGGCCACGGTGGCCGCCATGGAGGGCAGCACCGTGAACCTGCGCCAAACGCCTGGCGGTGCGCTGCTGGATCGCGTGCCGGTGGGCGTCACGGTCACGGTGGCAGCCCAGCAGGATGGGTGGAGCCGCGTGCACCATGACGGCCTGACCGGCTGGATGATGAGCCGCTTCCTGCAGATGGAGGGCGAACCCGCTGCGGCGGACAAGCCCGCCGGCGACATGGTGACCGTTACCATGCCCAGGGAAATGGCCGAACAGCTGCGGGATCTGCTGGCCGATGGCGTTGGGTGGGGGTGATACCAGTGGGGTTGACGGAAATTGCAACATTTATCGGTGAAGTGACCATTCTGATCGGCGCCATTGCGCCGGTTTGGGCTACGATGCGCAGGATCAAAGAAGGCACGAAATGCCAACTGCGCAGCGAGATGCTGCGGATCTACTACCACAATCGTGAGAGGCGGGTCATACGCCAGTATGAGTATGAAAATTTCATTCTGCTGTATGAGGCTTACAAGGCTCTGAAGGGTAATTCCTTTATCGACAAGATCTGGGCTGAAGTGCAGGAATGGGAAGTTGTTTCCTGAAAGGAGGAAGAAGGACATGGAGCAGAATCGTTTGCTTTCCCCGGTGACGCTGGCGGCGATCGCCGCGCAGGTGCTGAGCATCCTGGTGCTGGCCGGTGTGATCGACACCGGCGTGAGTGAGGCCATCGAGGCTGTTGTTGTGGCAGTGTTGGAGCTGCTGACGACCTTCGGTGTGCTGAACAATCCTACCAGCAAAAAGACTTTTTGACGGAAAGAGGAGCCCTGCTGAAAGGGCTCCTCTTTTTTTGTCTTGACAATATTTCGTTGTGTGTATATAATGTAATTACACATAATCAAAGGAGGGGGAAGCGTGAAGGGCGTGAGAGGTCGGCCGAAAATTGCTGAGCCGAAAAGCAAACTGCTACAAGTGCGCATGGATGAAAGGATGATGCAACTGCTGGATGAGTGCGTGGAGCGAAAGCAAGCGACCCGTGCGGAGATCGTGCGGGAAGGTATCGTGTTGGTCAAGGAATCGCTGGAGAGAACGGAAGTGCTAAAAGAAAAATACGACTGATGATGATCTTGGCGGATAGCATCAGTCGTATCGTGCATCAGATGAGCCTCCGATGTACACTGTTATTTTAGCATACAGGTTTCCTTCTGGCAAGACAAAAAGGAGGAATGTATGTGAATGGTAACGCTTTTGAACAAATGAAGAATGGATTCCTGGTGGAGTTGGAGCGGTGTATGCCTGGGCTGGATGGCAGTGATGTGGCGTGCATCCTGGGCGCATTGGAGCGGGCTGCTTTTCCGTATGAGGTGCAGCTGAAGGAGGTTGCGTTGACGGCCTATGTGGATCCTGTGCCGCAGCTGCTGAAGGTCTATCTGGCAGTGAAGAAAACGGAGGGGCTTGCGGCTGGCACGCTGGAAAACTACAAGAGGATCCTGACGCGGTTCTTCCTGTGGGTTCGCAAGCAGCCGGCTGAAGTGGTATCGAATGACATTCGCATGTTTATCTATGAATACCAGCTGCAGCATGGGATCAGCGACAGGACGCTGGACAAATACCGTGAGATTATTTGCTGGTTCTTCAGCTGGGCGCATATGGAGGAATATTTGCAGCATAACCCTGGGCGTGCGATCAAACCTATCAAGCACGAAGTGCGGGAGCGTCAACCTCTGAGCCAGGTTGAACTGGAATATCTGCGCATGGCCTGTGAAACAAAACGGGAACGGGCAATGCTTGAATTCATGTATTCGACTGGCTGCCGTGTGACAGAGCTGACGACTGTTAAGCTGGACGACATAGACTGGCGCAAGGGCACAGTGCATCTGTTCGGTAAGGGGAAGAAGCATCGCACGTCGTTCGTGAATGCAAAGTGTGAAGTGGCTCTGAAAGAGTACCTGAAAACGCGGGATGATGATTGTGAATATCTGTTTGTAACGCAGCGCAAGCCGTATCGCAAGCTAACCAAGTGTGCGGTGGAGAAGGTCGTGCGACTGCTGGCAGAGCGGTCGAAGGTGACCAAACATGTGACGCCGCATGTGTTGCGTCACACAACGGCGACAACGGCTGTAAACGCCGGAATGCCCATCGAGGACGTGTCGAAGCTGCTGGGACATTCGTCGCTGAATACAACGTTGATCTATGCAAAGGTAGCCACGAACCGGGTGCAGACGGAGCACCTGCGCTGCGTGGTATAATGACAACGCTGATCGGAATGCCGATCAGCGTATTTCTATGCGTTGCGGTTCTCATTTTGACGCAGCAGTTTGAAATTGTGGGAATATAGTGATCCCCCGGGTGAAAAAAGTTTGACTTGGGGAGGGTGAAAAACCGGCACTCCTCAATCCAAATAATGGCCCCGGGGGAATGCACGAAAAAACTGGGGGGTCAAAAAAGGTATCACTTTTTTGTTTTTAGAAAAAGTGATACCTAAAATGGGACGGGTTATTTTTTGCTATTAAATTTGTAACCACTTTTTTGATGAATCAAAAGTATCAGAAGTAACAGATAAATAGCAGGGTGGTTTTTCTTTTTTTCGTATTCGCCGTTGGACTATGGCAATTATGTGTGTAGTCCTCATCTCCACATTACAATCGCCAGTCAGGGAAAAACTGTATTCGGTGGAACTGACTGCGATTGTCCCGAATGCCGCTTGCAGAAGGGTTTGCACTTCTGTGGGCGGCATTTCTTTTGCCCGTTGGAGAGCATTGGCGGCTTGGAGAATTGTCCGGGAAGAATACGGCCGTTTCGGCTCCAGGGCGCGCATCCGCTGCCGAATGGTGTTCTGCTCCTGCTCCAAGCGGTTGATCTCGGTGAGGACGGCAGCGGGCGCCGGGGCGCTGGTGCTGCTGAGCGCGTTGGTGAGATTGCCGATCTGGGTGGAGAGTGTGGTGAGGATCTGATTGAGGCGTGAGATCTCCGGCGACTGCTGTTCATCCTGAGTGGTGGAGAGCTGGTTGGCGACCTCGCAGGCGCGCTCGATCAGCTCGGGGGAGCGGGCCAGCTCATCCAGGACGGAAAAGGCTGCTTCCTCGATCTTCTCTTTTCTGGCGGGCGGGACACATCCGTGTTTACAGGTGTAGTACCGCTGCCGGGTTCCGTTGCGATCGGTGCCGCCGCAGTTGACAATCAGCGGTGTGCCGCAGACTGCGCACCGGCATAGGCCGGAAAGCAGGAAACGGGCGCGGGTGGACTGCCGACCGGAATAGATCCGGTTCTCTGCGCGGATGGCGCAGGCAGCTTCCCATACATCCTGGGTGATGATGGCCGGAATGCCGCCGGGGATCCGGATGACCTGAGATGGATCCTTCAGGCGGGAGGATGAGCGGTGGCCGCGGGCATCCGCTGCGGCGAGACGGTTGTGGATGTAGGTACCCACATAGCGCTCGTTAGAGAGAATGTAGTTCAGGGAGTTTTTGCCGTAGGGATTCCCCTTGATGGTGCGCAAGCCTGTGCCGTTGAGATATTCCAGCATGGGGGTGTAGCCGATGCGGGAAATATACATGTCGAACAGCTTGCGGACGATGGGGGCGGTGGCCTCGTCGATGTGGTAGTGTCCATCCACGATGCGGTAGCCCAGGGGAACCGGCCCGCCCAGGAATCGGCAATCTTTGGCCAGGGACTGGTGCACCATGGCGACCCGCTCGGAATCCTGCTCACGTTCAAACTGGGCAAAGGTACCCAGCACGGAGAGCATGGCGCGGCCGCCTGGGGTGGACGTGTCGATGGATTCGGTGGCGGAGATCAGGGTGACACCGTTGGGGTTGAAAATGTCCTCGATGATGGTGAGAATGTCGCGCAGAGATCTGGAAAGACGATCCAGCTTCCAGACCATGACCACATCCACCGTACCCTCGCGGCACTCCTGCAGCAGCTGCTGGATGGCGGGGCGGTTGAGGGACTTGCCGGAATAGCCATCGTCCACGTAGCAGGTGAAATCGTCGTAGCCTTTGATGGTGGCTTGCGCTTCGAGGATCTTCTGCTGCGCTGGGATGGATTGCCCGTTTTTTGCCTGTTCATCGGTTGACACGCGGGCGTAGCCGCGGATGACCATGACAGATACCTCCTTTTGCCGCTGGGGTGTGGATACTTGTCCACACCCCTTGCATTTTTGGTGTTACTTTTGCTACTTTGCTAACCTTGTGCCGGGAAACGCTTGAAAAATCAAGGCTTTGCGGGTGCAGAGAGTGCCACGGGAAAGTGTGACCGGTAGCAAAACAAAAGTGTTACCGGGTAGACATCAATCGCCGGAAAGGCTTTCGACGTAGTCCTGCGCTTGTTTGGTCGCTTTCTGGAGGTAGGGCTCTTCGGCGTCGCTGATCATCCCATCTTCCAGGTATTGTTCAGTGAGGAAGGTGAGGCGTTTAACGGGGTCATTGGGGTAGTATTCCATGGCAAAGTCGTAATTGGCTGCGGCCTTGCCCTTTTCAATGCCTTCGGATACTTTCTGGTTGGATTCTTTGGTCGTATTGCCTCCCAGGTTTCCAAGAACTCTTTCCATTTGTTGTGCATCATTCTCCTGTGTGGCGTTGATGACGAGGCCGATGCCGAATACGAGCAGAATGAGGATGATAATGCTGAAGACGGTGTTTTTGGTGTTACTATAGTCTCTCATGGTGTACCTCCTTGTGTGTTGAAGGGTGTTCCAGGGTGTGAAAATCCGCGACGTCGCGGAAAATGGTCACCGGCGATCCAGCTCGGCGACGGCCTTGCGCAGGTATGGCAGCATTTCATCCAGCAGCGCCTCGGGCATGTCGGCCAGGGCGCGGATGAAGTTCTTTTTTACTTCGCTCTTGCCGGACATGATGGCTTCCAGCTTCTCCATGTCGGTGGGTTGAGCCTCAGCAAAAATCGGGCCTTCCCCTGTAAGCAACCATTCTTTGTTGATGGCGTATGCGTGACACAGGGCGTTTAAGAATCTGTCGGTAGGGTTGTTGCTTTTATCCTTTTCGATCTTTGAAATGTAGCCATCGGAAAAACCAATTTTTTCAGCCATTTCATCTTGCGTAGTTTTGAGAACATTTTTCCGAAGATGTCGCAGCCGTTTTCCAAATGTGTCCAAAATGTTCACCTCCTTTCAATGAGAATATAGCACAAAAATTCTACTCAGTCAAGAATTGCAGTTGACAAAACTGAATGAGTAGAATATAATGATGACTGAGTAGAACGGAAATGGAACATTTCGCAAAATGTGCTGAAAACGTGGATAAGGAGGTGAGGATGTGAAAGCGGCGGTTTCGGTATTCATCGATCAGGGGAGTGAGCGCGCCCTGAGCTTGCGAGATCCAGCCGGCATAGAGCAGCACAAGGCAGTTTTTGTTCACAACTTGGGTGTGCTGCTGAGGCAGACCATGGTAGACGTGGCTGGCTGCGAACTGCTGCCCGGTGAGAAGGTACAAGTTACTTACTCCAATGGCGCGAAAAAGATCGTGGATGTTGAAATGGACAGTTGCTTGGCGATCATTTTGGACGTCGCCCGGCATGTTTGAGGAGGTGAACAAAAGAATGGACAAGCAGGATCCTCGCATGGATAAGCTAAGCGAAGCTGCTGGCCTGGTGGAGCTGCTGGACGACGCCGATGTTGAAGTTGCTGAGGCTGTGGCCAGGGCGCTGCAGCTGGGCTACACCCTGGGCAAGCTGGCGCCGAAGGCTGTGTAAGGAGGTACTGAGGATGGACGCGATGGATGCGATGGTTTACGCCCATGCCCGGCAGATGGGCGTGCGCCGCCCTGGGATGCCTGAGGGTGTGGTGCTGGTGCCGGTGAGTGTGGAGGGCCGGGGCGGACTGAACGCCTTCATGGTGACGCCGGGCGCTGCGGCGCCCTGGTCGCCCACAATGGCGGACGTGATGGCCGATGACTGGCAAGTGGCAGACTGGCGGGGTGCCTGTGGCTGAGATTCCCGTGAGTGTGACCGTTTCCCGCAAGGACGGCAGCGCACAGATCCAATGGGCAGAGGGCAGCGATGCCGATCTGCAACGGGTGGTGCAGCTGTTGATCCGTGCGGGAGAGATGGTGCTGGCATACGAAAAAACCGGGCGCAGCTGCAACTGCGACCCGGCAACAGAGAAAAATAACCGACCTGATTATAACACAAGGGAGAACAAAAAACAATGGCAGACAGAGCTTTGAGAGTTAAAGCGGATCCTGTGAGTACCTGGGCGCAATGGAAGATCCGCGAATCGGTAGACATGGAGGCTGATACGGTGCTGGTGAGCGCTGTGTGGGCTGACGGTGACAAGCGCCAGGTGCAGGTGCACCTGATCGGCGATGCGAATGACCTGCTGTTTTGTGTGAGCAGTGCGGTGCTGGGTTTGAATCGCCATCAGAAATGGGCGCTGCTGAAGATGCTGCTGAACCGCGGGCGGCGGGCAATGATCCGCAAGGAGGTGCAGTGATATGGCTATGTGGCTGGAACTGACGGAACAAAGCTGCAAGAACTGCGGACTGTTGACCTGCTGCCCCTGTATGCGGCAGGGAACATTAACGGATCTTTCTGAGAGGAACCACGCCGATCGGCCAGGGTGGTGCAATTCCTGGCGGCCTGACCATTTGGCACCCGTGGACGGCGCCCCGGGGTGCTGCGGGGATTGCCATTACTGCGATGGGGGTATCCGCTGCGGGAAGCTGGTGGAGATCGCCCGGGAAGTGATCCCCACCCGTGTGTATGTGGGGACGGACGCGGCGCTGCCTGGTTGCAGCATGTATGCGACGGGCGGTGCCGGTGACGACCTGGATGCTGTGTTGGAATCAGATTTTGATGATTTTGATTCTTGTGAAGATGTGGGGATCCCGATGATCGAGGATGAGGCCAGGGAGGCCCTGGCAGCTGCCCAGGCGGAGAACGCGCCGGCGATCGCCGATCCTGAGCGGCTGGCGGTGGTAACGGCTGAGGTGCAGTTGCTGAGCAGTGAGGTGCTGCGGAACATCCTTCAGATCGGTAAGAGGCTGATTGAGATCAAGCAGCTGGTGGGGCATGGTCAATTCGGATCCTATGTGAAGGAAAACTGTGGATATAGCCATGATGTGGCGAACCGGTTTATGAAGGTGGCGGAACAGTACACGGAAGAGACGCTGCCTGTTGGGCTGAGCGTGAGCAAGGTGTATGAGCTGCTTTCGTTGCCTGAAGCGGAGCGTGCCGCCTTTGTGGAAAACCATGATGTGGAAAACATGACGGTGCGGCAGCTGCGGGCGGAGCTTGCGGCGGAGAAGCAACGCACCATGCAGCTGAGCAGCGAAGCTGTGCAGCTGAGAGCGGATGCCAGAGACGCGAAGGCGCGCGCTGCTGGCGCCGAGGCCTCGCGTGAGCGTGTGTATGATATGCAAGCGGCGCTGCGTGGCGAAAACGCCGACCTGCGGGAGAAGCTGAATGCTGCCCGGGCTATGCGACCTGAAACTGTGACGGTTGAGGTGGAAAAGGTTGTACCGCCGGATGACTATGAAGCACTAAAGGCTGAAAACGAATCCATGCGGGAGCAGCTGCAGGCGCAGAAATATGACCCCTTCGACAAGGCTGATGAGCTGGTGATGGAAGATCTACAGGAAGCCTGTGAGAAGATGGATGAAACGCTGGACGCCATTGTGCAGAGCTTTGCAGCGCTGCGGATGCGGGCGCGGGAAGATCTTCAGTTGCTTCATACGATGAAGCGGCTGGTGGGCAACATTGTCAGCTATGCCGGCAACATCGACCTTGAACACACGGTGCTGATGGAGGAAGCGCGGAAGGAGGCGGGCGAAGGTGATGAGTGAACGTTGCCCGTACTTTGTGACGGCAGTGAATGCTGCAGGTGTTCACGCGATTATGTGCTGTGATGGGAAGCGGATGGCTGCCCAGCTGGTGAATGGTGAATGTACTGGTGACATAACCGACCATGTGCATCACCGGTGCGACGGCCCAGGTTGGCGGGAGTGTGTGTATGCGAGGGAACTGGCGTACACGCCGGACAGCCTGGGTGTGACCGTTGTGAGTTTGCTGCGTGCTTGCCTCCAAGGGCAGCCGGCTGTGGGTGGGGGTGCGCAGCGTGACCGATAAGGAGTACAATCGCCTGCGCTCCAAGCTGTGGAACGAGGCTCACCCCGATTATGGGCGGCTGCGTGCGCGGCAATGGCGGAGGGAGAACCCTGAAAAGGCGCGGGAGATCCGGCAGAGGTACTATTGGGGGCATCGAGAAGAGATTCTTGCGCGGAAGCGGGCCAAACGGCAGGAGGCAAAAATGCAATGTATACCCTGACAAGTGATTCTACCGGAAAGGTTTACCTGGATACTAAGCAGGGTCGGGCGCAGCTTGACCGGGATGAAGGACGGGAGCGGCTGACAAATGACGCGCTGGAAGCGCTGATTATCATTGATGCTTGTCAGCAGCTGCAGAAACAGGCTGTTAATCGGCTGGCCTCTTTTCAGGCGAAGGTGGGGCGAGGCAAGATGCTGAAGGCGCATGTGGCGGGGATTGGCAAAGAGATATGCGACATGATGGAAAAGGTGAGCTGTGGCCAGGTCAAGACTATGCAGGCGAATACCCACCGGGTTTCTATAACGGTGAGTAGTGCGCGGGTACCGTGCAAGGTTAACATTGACATGGATCACCTGGTTGCGATTGCCAATCAGGCTGTTGAGACGTGTGGCCTGGGTTGCACGAAAACGCCGAAAGAGATGCAGCAATGCGCTGTGCGCCGGGCATTAGAGCAAGTGCCCAGTATGGCGATTAAGACCGGGCGGAGTGCTGAATGCCCGTATGCGGATGTGTGGCCCGAATGAGTAACGGAGGAATTTACCGATGACATTGCAGGAGTTTCTTGCCAGACTTGAAGGCGTGAGGGAGACGGGCGGCGGCCAATATATGGCACGGTGCCCCTGCCATAACGATAAAAAGGCCAGCCTGAGCGTGCGGATGGGAGAAGACAAGATCATTTTGCAATGCCTGGCGGGCTGTCAGTATGAGGATATCCTTCACGCCCTGGGTGTTGACTGGAAGGATCTGTTGGTGCCTGAGAAGCTGGCGGAGATCCAGAGCGGCACCCGGGGCAAAGCCCGCAGCAAGCCGAAAAAGGCAGCAGCTGGGGCAGGGTGTGAAAACCCGAAAGAAAAAAAGCCGGTTGACCTGGACAAGCTGGCGGTGGGCAAGCCTTATCGGCGGCGTGAGAAGCAGCCGGACGGCACAGAGGCTTGGGTGGAAGAAACAATCACTGCCTGCTATGAGTATCGTGACAAAGCAGGCAATGCACTGATGCGGGTTTTCCGGACAGATGGCAAGAGTTTCCCCACGATTCACCAAGCCGATGGCCGCTGGTATTGGGGCGATGGTGGACACACAAACTGCTTGTATATGCTGCCGGAGATGTTGGCAGCGATTAAGAAGGGCAAGCCGATCTTCCTGGTGGAAGGTGAGAAGGACGTTGAAAACCTTCGCAGCCTGGGTTTTGCGGCCACAACGAACAAGGGCGGCGCGGGAAAATGGCATGAGAGCATCAGCGATCATTTCAAGGGTGCAGTGGTATACATTGTGCCGGATCTGGATGAAGCTGGCCGGAAACATGCTCGGATTGTTTCAAAGGCGCTGCGGGATGTGGCTGCGGAAGTCAGGATCGTAAACCTGAGGCGTCAGGATGAATACACATTGCCGGATAAAGGGGATGTGAGCGACCTGATCGCCGCTGCAGGAACTGCGCAGGCGCGCCGGCTGCTGGGTGAACTGGTGGCCCAGTCGCCTGTGCTGAGCCGTGTGGTGGGCGACGGTGAATATGCTGACTGGTTTGAAGGAATCCCTGGTTGTGTAGTGCGCAGTGCGTGTATCTGCAGTGTGGCTGCTGACGGCGGCCAGCGCCAGCTGAGCAACTTTGTGGCCTTGCCGGTGGAACAGGTGCTGGTGGATGACGGCAGCGGCCAGCCGCGGTATCAGCTGACGGTGGAGGGATGGAGCGCAACGGGGGCGCGGCTGAAGACGCTGAGCCTGCCAATGAGCGAATTCGACACTATGCGCTGGCCGCTGGCACGGTGGGGAATTTGTGCCAATGTGACCGACGGCAACGGTGTGACGGCAAAGCTGCGCAGGATCATTCAGGAAGCTGGCCTGCGAGCAGCGGTGCACCGGACGCTGTATTGCCATACAGGTTGGCGCAAGATCGACGGAAAGCTATGCTATTTGCATGGCAGCGGCGCGATCGGCGCGGAAGATGTGCAGGTGAAGCTGGACTTCGGCCTGGAACGATACAGCCTGGAAGGCCTGCGCAGTGGCCCGTTTGCGGAGATGCCGCGTGAAGCAGCGTTGCCTGCCTGCCAAGGGGCTACGCTGAGTGTGATGCACGTGGCTGGCCTGCGGATCGGCGTGCCGGTGGTGGGCTTCCTGTTCCTGGCACCGCTGCGGTACTTCCTGGAACAGCGTGGCCACAGGCCCAGCTTTATCCCGTATCTGGTAGGCGGGACGGGCATGGGCAAAACAACCTTCATGAGCCTGGCGATGAACCACTATGGTTATGACTTCCATTTCGAGGGGATGCAGCCTGGCTCGTTCGACGATAGTGCGGCAGCTATGGCGCAGAAGCTGTATGAGCTGAAGGATATGCCGCTATTTGTGGATGATTACAAGCGTGAGAGCGATCCTGCCCGGCAGCGGGCGCGCAAAAGCCTGGAAGAGATTGTGATCCGTATGATTGCCGATGGTATGCGGCGCAGCCGAATGAACGGCGAAATGGACGCCCAGCACGACCGATATGCCCGAGGACTGTGCATACAGACGGGTGAGGAACTGCCCGACGTGACGCTGAGCAGCTTGGCCCGCCTGTATGTGATAGAGCTGCGCCAGGGGGAGGTGCCTGTGCCTGGGCGCAATCAAGGCGCTGTGCAGGAGAAGCGGGTGGATGAGATGGCCAAGCTGTGGCGGATGGCCAGGGAGGGAGTGCTAAACGAAAGTATGCGGGGGTATATTGAATACCTGCAGCAAAGGGCTGATGAACTGCCGGAAGCCTTGGAAGCGGAACTGGATGCGCTGCGGATGGAAGCTGTGAAGCGGGTGAAGGGTGACCATGCGCGTATGCCTTCGGCTGTGGCGTATCTGATGCTGGGTATATCGACCCTGCTTGACTATGTGACGGCAGAGGGTGGCCTGATGGCGGGGGATGCGGATTATAAGTCGCAGATGATGGAACGCTGCTGGGCTGCCATGGTGGACAACAGCGACCGTCAGGAAGCCGAAATGCGCAGAGAGAAACCCACGGCGGTGTTCCTGACAACACTGCGGGAAGTGTTGGCCAGCGGGCGCTATGTCATTGAAACGCTGGGGCATGTTTCGGGTGTTGTGCCGCGGGACGTGATCGGCTACAAGGATGATAATTATTATTACTTGATACCCGGTGAGGCATTTGGTGCGGTGCAAAAGAGCCTTGCTGCCCAGGGCAGTGGGCTGGCCATTGGCAAGAACAGCCTGATGGGGGCGCTGAAGGACGAAAAAAAGATACTGCCCAGCAAGGATGGATCCACGTGTCAGCAGATTAAGCGAGGCGGCATCCATGGGCGGTATATGGTGATGCCGCGCTGGGTGCTGGATGAGACTGAGCCGGTGGTACGTACATCGCAAGGAAATTTCCTGATGGTGGATGATAAGGACGACCCATTTGGGAAGGAGGGCGGACAGTGACAAGTAGGGCGATCGTGGAGGCCAGCCGCAGGGCGCTGGAACTGCACAAGAGGCAGGTGGAGGCCAATGCGTGGATGGCTGAATTAAGTCGAGACCGGCCGGATGCGCTGAGCGACGCCAGGGTGCTGCTGGATGAGCTGGCCGCCTGTGCTGACAAGTGGGGAGAAGCTGCTGTGCAGGTGCTGCGGCGAATACCTCCTGGCCGGGAATGTGTGGTGCTATGGCAGTATTATCTTTTGGGATTGAGTGTGAATGAGATCCGCAAGGGTATGCGTTGTGACCTGCGGACGGTGACGCGGGCAAAGGCCCGTGGGCTGGAAATGCTTGACGAATTGGATAAGGAGGAAGAACCATGAACAAGCTGACGATTATCGGTAATCTGACAAGAGACCCTGAAATCCGTGACTTTGGTGATAGCCGGGTGTGTAATTTTACGGTTGCGGTGAACCGGCGCACCCGCAGCGACCATCCTGAAGCTGATTACTTCCGGGTGAGTGTGTGGAATGCGTTGGGCGACAACTGCATGAAGTATCTGGGTAAAGGCAAAAAGGTTTGTGTGATCGGCCCGGTGAAGGCCAGTGTGTATTCGGATCCGAACGGGAAGGCGCGGGCCAACCTGGAAATGAGGGGGGACGAAGTGGAGTTCTTGACGCCCAGGGGGCAAGGTGAACCTGCGCCGGATGAGCAGGTGGATGCGCAGAGCGGTATGACCAGGGTGGATGATGAGGATTGTCCGTATTGACGGAAGGCGGGCGCGTGAGTACGCCCGCCTTTTTTTATTGCCATCTTGCTGCCATGCGATATGGCGGTGGTATCAATGGTACGAGGGGCATGGGGACACCTCCTAACCTGCCGATCCGGCCGCGTGCCGGGGAAGCAACACTCCTTTCTCGCCGGGATCCGGTCGTTTGCAGAGAGGCGGACGGATCCCGGTTTTTCAAAAATCCGCGACGTCGCGGAAATTGGAGGCAAGCATGGGGCGGTATACGGGAAAAAAGGCAGATCCTTTTTACCTGAGTGCGAACTGGAAACGCTTGCGTAAGATGGCGCTGGAACGTGATCATTACCTGTGTCAACGATGCCGGCGCCGGGTGGCGGTGGTGGTACACCATATCGTACCCGTGAAGGAGTGTCCTGAGAAAATGCGTGACCTGAGCAACCTGGAAAGCGTGTGTGCCATGTGCCACAACCTGCTGCACCCGGAAAAGGGTAGGGCAGTGGCTGTGAGGGATGATCTGCCCGGGGATGTGCGCATTATTGACCTGAACGCCCGGAGAAAGGAGAAGGGGACATGATGATCAGTGAACGGCAGCTGCGGGATGAGCGTATTCAGCGAATCACCCGGGAAGCCGCGCTGAAGAAGGCGGAGATCGAGAACCAGCTGATGGAAAGCTATGGTGCGATCTTGCCGGCACATGCGGCGCTGCTGGATGCGCTGCTGGATGTGGAGATCATGCGCCTGGAAGCTGCTGAATGCGTGGCTGAAAAAGGCCAGAAAGAACGATATTCCAATGGCAAGCAAACGCTGGAACGCAAAAACCCGGCTGTGGACACCATGCTGCGGGCCAGTGCAACGGAGGCGAAACTGATAAGCGCGCTGGGATTGAACCGACGCAAGCGGCCCGGGAAGGCCGATGCGGAGCTGGACGATCCGCTGCCTGAGGATGATGTGAGCGACCTTGACGATTATTGATGCGCAGGGGCGCAAGGAGATCTTCGATCAGTACCCTGGGTGTGACAGCCGGGTGTTTGAGTATGTGGAGGGTGTGCTGAGCGGGAAGATCGATGCATGTGAGGCTATCCGCCTGGCGTGTAACCGGACGATGCAAGATTTGGCTGACGGGCTGGATCCTGCCTGCCGGTGGACGTTCGACACGGAAAAAGCCTGCCGCCCGATACGCTTTGCAGAGAAGTTCATGAGGCCTTCGGGTGACTATGACCGCATGGAGCTGCTGCCATGGCAATGCTGGGTATACGCCAGCATTTTCGGCTTTGTGGACAGGCATGACGGCCGCCGCAAGTACTTGCAGGTGCTGCTGCTGGTGGGCAGCGGTAACGGTAAGACGCCGCTGGTTGCTTCCATGGCGCTGTATCAAGTGAGCCAGGAAGGTGTGCGAAACGCTGAGTTTGACATCCTGGCGAACAGCAAGGATCAGGCTGGAACGCTGCTGAACGACTGCCGCGGCATGGTGGAAAGCAATCCGGCACTGAAGCGGAGATTCAAACCGCTGCAGAACCGGGTGGAGTACTTTGCCGATGGCGTGAAGGGCCAGAGCCGCAGCGCGGTGCCTGATGCTGTGATACGGACGCTGAGCAGCAATGCCCGAAGCCTGGACGGCCTGCGACCGACCACGGCGGCCTTTGACGAAGCGCACGAAATGAAGACCTATGATCAGATAAGGCAGATGCGCCGATCGCTGGATAAGAAGGCTGCTGCGGGTGAACCGCTGCTGATCATTTTTTCCACAATGGGCTTTGTGCTGGATGGCCCGCTGATCAGCGAATACCGCAGCGCGAAGCAGCTGCTGAAGGGCAATGGTAACAAGCAGGTGAATGAACGCAGGCTGGCGATCATTTACGAACTGGATGAACACCTAAGCCCGGACGACTATCAGCACTGGGGGCAGGCGAACCCCTCGCTGGGGGTGCTGCTCTCGCTGGAAAGTATGCGGCTGCGATATGCTGAAGCTCAGCTGGCGCCTGACCTGCTGCTGGACTTCTACACGAAGACGCTGAACCTGTTCACGAAGGTTTCGAGCCTGAGCTACCTGGATTATGAGCTGATCCAGCGCAACCAGGATGTGGTGCCGCTGGAGGGTGTGCTGGGGCGTGAGGCTTTTGGTGGGTTTGACATCTCTACCAGCTACGACCATACGGGCGTAGCGTTGGAGATACCGCTGGATGACGGGCGATTCCTGTTCCTGTTCCACTGCTTTGTGCCGCGGCGGGTGGCGGATGCGAACCGGGAAAACCTGGACTATTATGCCCACGCCATGGCGGGCGAGCTGACCATTATTGATGGTGACTATGTACACCAGAGCTATGTGCTGGCGTGGTTTGAGAAGTGGGCGAAGGTGTTTGACATCCGTGCGATCGGCTACGATCCGGCGAACGCAACGCTGCTGGTGCAAAGCCTGAGCAGCTGGCGAGGGGAAGACAAGCCGGTGTTTGTATGCGACCCGGTGCGCCAGGGTGCGCTGACGCTGAACGCACCTATGAAACACCTGAAGGAACAGTTTTCGGACGGCAAGATCGTGTATAACCGATCGACGTTGTTTGAATGGTACTTGAACAATGTGAAGTTGCGCAAGGATTTTGCTACCAGGGACAATGAAAACTGGGTGCCGGTGAAGTTGGACAAGTATAGCAAGATCGACGTCTTCATGGCGGCGCTGGATGCGCATACGACATGGATGCGACGCTGCCCGCCGCCTGGCGCGGAGGTGCAGGAAAGCGCGGTGGCCGTATATGACCTGGAAGACTTGCCTGGCTACCTGGCTGGAAGTGACTATGCACAAGAAACACCCGTGAACGATGACCTGTGGAACTGGGGGGACTGAGATTGTGGCCATTTAACAAGGTGAAGAAACCTGACGCCAGTGTGCAGGTGCATAGATTGGACGCTGGTGTGGGCATATTCCCGCAGCTGGGGGATGTGCAGCTGGAAAATAGTGAGCCGGTGTTTTCGGCGGTGACTCTGCTGAGCAATACGCTGGCCAGTATGCGGCTGAGGTTGTACAAAGGATGGGATGAGTGCACGGATCACCCGTTGCACAAGTTGCTGTGCTACCGGCCGAATCCGCGGATGACGCCATTTGAATTCTGGCGGACGATGGAGGCCTGCCGATCGACAAACGGCAACTGCTACGCGCTGAAGGTTCCTGGCTATGACGGTTTCCCTGTTGCCCTGGATGTGCTGGATCCGCAGAGGGTGACGCCTTGCCGGGACGTGGAAACCGGTGACATGTGGTATGAACTGCGGCCGCAGGAAGGCGGCTGCTTGTATGTGCCTCGCAGCAGTATGCTGCATTGCCGGCATGTTTCCACCAGCGGCGATGCGGGCATATCGCCCATGGACGTGCTGAAGTCCACGCTGAAGTATGATGAGCAGATCCGCCAGTTTTCGCTTTCACAGGTCAAGGGCATCAGCGGCGCGGTGGTGCTGGAAATCCCGTCGGATGTGGGTAGCGAACGGTCGAAGAAGATTGTTGACGCCTTTATGGCGCAGTACCAGCGCAGCCATTCCTCGCTGCTGGTGGCCAGCGGCGGCGCAAAGGTGACCAGCATTGCCCGCAGCACGGTGGACGCCAAAGTGTTGGACGTGGACAGGATCACGGTGGGCAAGGCTGCCCGCGTGTACACCATCCCGCCGGCGCTGCTTGGTGATTACAGCAAGGCGGCCTATAACAGCCAGGAGCAGCAGCAGCTGGAATTCCTGGAGCGGACGATGATGCCGATCAAGGCCATGTATGAGAGTGAACTGAACACGGAGCTGCTGAGCTACAGGGATATGCAGGAGGGCTGGCACTGGGCCTTTGATGTGGAGGATCTGGTGCTGGCGGACAGTCTGACCCGTGCGCAGGTGCAGCAGATTCAGGTGCGCAGCGGGCTGCGCAAGCCGAACGAGGTGCGCGCCAGAGATGGCTTCGGCCCTGTGGCTGGCGGCGATCGTGTGTATTGCAGCCGTGACCTGTATCCGTTGGACAAGCTGGAACAGCTGAGCAAAGGAGGCGTGACCAATGAATGATTTTTACCATTTCGCCGATCTTGAAGGCGATCACCCGACGCTGTATATCGAAGGCTACATTTCGCCCGGTGAGCCGTGGTGGGATGCGGATTTGCGCTGCTTTTGCAGTCCGAGCAGCTTCAGGGACGCGCTGAAGGAATGCGAGGGCAAGCAGCTGACGGTGGTGATTGACAGCGAGGGCGGCGACGTGGCTGCAGGTGTGGCCATGTATGAGAGCCTGCGTGCCCATAAGGGCGATGTGCAGGTGAAGATCTACCGTGCGTATAGCTGCGCCAGCCTGATCTGCCTGGGTGTTGACAGGGACAAGCGCAGCATTTCCGCCGGCGGTAGCGTGCTGATCCATAACCCCGGCGCGAAAGCGGAAGGGGATTGGCGTGATATGGAGAGCGCTGCGGCTTTCCTGAAATCCATCCGTGACGCGGCGGTGGGCATCTACACCGAACGCCTGGGCGTGACGGAGGACGCGGTGATCGACCTGATGGACAGGGAAACCGTGTGGAGCGGCCAGGCCGCGGTGGACGCCGGCTGGGCTGGAAGCCTGATCGGCGATGAGGAGGCCCACGCTGAGAACAAGCGCAAGCTGAAGGCCAGCATGGCTGTGAGTATGGCAGCCACGGAAAACATGATCCGCGCAGCGCTGGAACGTGCTGATGAGGATAAAGAGCGGGCGGAGATCATCCGCCAGCTGGACGGCAAGTAAACCCAACGACCTAAGAAAGAGAGGACGAGAAAATGCCCGCATTTGCCAACATGACTGCGCTGATGGAAGCGATCAACGAGATCCAGCGCGACATTCCCACCCTGCGCGACAACGCGCTGAACCTGGCCAAGGATAAGAACGCCGACATGGCGGCTGTCCGCAAGGCCAAGGCGGCCTATGAGGACGCCAACACCCGCCTGTCCATGCTGAACGAGGAAAAGGAACGCATGGAAGATGAGGCCACCTTCCGCCTGCGTAAGAAGCCCGGCGGCGCTGCTATGAGTAAGAACGAGGCCCGCGGCCTGTTCTACCAGATGGCCTTCAACGGCGGCGACACCACCAAGATGCCCAAGATGGCCTATGAACAGCTGGGCCTGATCCCTGCTGACAATGCCGATCAGGGCCACGGCAGCCTGCTGGTGCCTGAGACCATGGCCAATGAGCTGCTGCTGGCTCCCCAGGTGACCAACCCCCTGCGTGAGCTGATGACTGTGACCATGGTGCCCAACCTTGAAATCCCCCGCCTGGGCTTTGAACAGGATGATGATGGCTTCCTGGACAAGGACGGCGCCAGCGCCAAGGAACTGGCCCTGAAGGGCGACCTTGTGGGTTTCGGCAATCATGCGTACCGCGTTCGTGCTTCTGTTTCTGAGAGCATCATCCGCACCACGCCCCTGAACATCCAGTCTGCGGTGGACGCTGGCCTGGCCAGCAGTGCTGCCCGCAAAGAACTGAAGATGATCTTCGGTGAAGATCTGGCTGCCAATGTGAAGCACATGAGCCTGTACCAGAAGGGTGCTGACGGCGAGTATGTGATCGCTGCTAAGGAAGGTGGCGACCTGTATACTGCCTGGTGCGCTGCCTTCGGCGATCTGGAAGATGAGTACCGTGAGCGTGCTGCCGGTGTGCTGCGCTTCAGCGATTACCTGAAGATGCTGCGTGCCATTGCCCCCAACGCCAACCTGTTCGACGCCGCCCCTGAGAAGGTGCTGGGCATGAAGGTGAAGTTTACCGAGCGTGCTGCCATGCCTGTGGTGGGTGACTTCAAGATGCTGCACCTGAACTTCGCCTGCGCTCCCTGGTATGACGTGGAGAAGGTGCACGACAAGGGCCTGCGCCGCTTCTACCTGAACAGCCTGTACGACATCCAGGTGAAGATGGCCAGCGCCTTCCGCCTGGTGAAGGTGACCGAGGGCGCTGCTGACGCTGCTGACGCGGAGTAAGGGGCGGGTGAGCAAGCATGGCTGATTTGCCTGGACTGATGAAGCAGTATGGCTATTTTGATGACGGCAACTTTCAGCCGGAAGTTGCTCAAATGTGCCTTGATGCTGCGAAGGAATACCTGACGGGTGCAGACGTGCGGGAGCCTGCGGGCGGAAGTGCGCTGTATAACCTGGCGTGCTATATGCTGGCCAACCACTGGTATGAGAACCGTGGTGTGGTGGCGATCGGCACGGTGCAGGGCAATATTGCCATGGGCGTGCAGAGTATCATCTGGCAGCTCAGCGATGGCACAAGTGAAGGTGAAGGAGGCGGCTAATGTGCGACACACGGGCGACCTTAACACCCGGGTGAAGCTCTACCGCCGGGACACCGAAACGGCGGACGGACAGAGCGTGGACAAGCTGGTGGAGCTTTTGCCCGGTGGGGTGTGGGCTGAGGTGTACAGTCAGAACGACAAGACCTTTGCCGCGGGCGACGCCAGGTACATGGAAAGCGTGAAATTCTGCACCGTCCGCCGTCCGGTGGCCTTTGAACTGGCGCCTGGTATGCTGTTTGAGCACAAGGGCGCCCTGTACGAGGTGAAGGAAGTTGTGCCGGGTGTTTTCCGTGGAACGGTGAAGCTGCGCGGTGTGAGTGTTAAGACGCTGGGCACGGGGGTGATGTACGATGGTTGATGTGAACGTATACCTGGCTGAAGCATTGGAGGCTGGCGGCATTGAATGCCCGGCCTGCGAATCGCCCATGCGAGGTGACGAACCTGGCCCGTATATCACCTGGGAGCAGCGAAACCGGACGGATATGTATGCCAGCGGTGAGGTCTACATGCGCCAGCGTCTGCTGGTGCTGAATGTGTATTTCCCGCCTGAAATGCATGGATGGCGGCAGCTGCAGGAGCATGTGGCCTGGTGTGTGAACAACTTCCGCCAATATGCGCCGCAGATGGTGAGCGCAGCCTATGGGCTGAGCGGTGCGCTGGATGTGCCGGCCATTAACCGCCGCAGGGCGCAGATGATGATCACCGTGCGTGAGGTGCCTGACGATGCCTAAAGATTGGGACAGGGGATTCGGTGCGGCGACTGATGGCGCTGTGCTGACACCTGCCGACATCGCAACGGTGTTGCAGGCCGGCGTGGATGCTGTGATCGATGGCGTGCAGAGCGTGGTGCGAACGACTGCCGAGAACCCCACCGGCCAACTGGAAAAGAGCATCACGGCGCAGATCTACCCCCGCGTAAGCGGCGGCAAGGCTGTGATGGGCTGGGATGAAGCGCCGATCCCGCAGAACCGGAAACGAGGGTACGTTGACGGACGAGGCCGGGCGCGCAAGGTGGACACGGTTGACGATTATGCGCGCATACTGGAATATAGCGAACGGCGGCAGCTGCGCCACATGGAAGTGGGCTATGACGCGGTGAGCGACATTGCAGAAAAGCGCATGGAAGAAGCGGCTGATGCGCTGCTGGCCAAGATGGCCAGGGACGCGGGGCTGTAATGAAAGGAGCGAAACAAAATGGCAGATACTGTGAACAATGTGAAGCCTACGTGGGAATTGACGGTGCGCGATTTCTTTGTGCACTTCAAGGCCAATGAGGATGGCGGCATTGAGACCGACATGCAGATGCCGGTGATTAAGGAACTGCGGGTGCAGCCCAATGAGAACACCCGCAGCATTTATGCCAGCGGCGTGGTGTATGACACCGTGACGCAGCTGGCGGAGAGCAAAGCCGGCCTGACGGCCGTTGCTCTGCCCCGTGAGTTTACCGACCGCGCCCTGGGCGCGAAGAACAAGGGCGCGGTGAGCTATGACACCGTGTTGCCGGTGAAGGAGGAATTTGCCTGCGGTTACTGGTGCGAGAACCAGGACGGCAGCGCTACCTACTACTATCACCCCCGGTGCAAGCTGGTGCAGAGCGATGCGACCCACCGCACCTATGATTCTGCACAGACGCCTGATCCCAGCGTGGTGTATGACATCCTGCTGCTGGGCACGGACGAAAAGGTGTGGCGTGTGCGGTACTTTACCGCCAGCGTGGAGGAAGGCAAGGTACCGCTGACCCCTGCGGAGTTCTTTGCGCTGCACCCTGAAACGATCGAGGATATTGAGGCTATTCCCGG
>JAFUOR010000071.1 GCA_017481825.1 Clostridia bacterium | reverse complement strand
GGATGGACATTGCGCAGACCGCCGGAGGAGAACGCGCCGGAGGACTTGTTCTCCGTGGGGTACACATCACTCCAGCCGCCCACGCGGGCCTCTCGCAGCTTGTCCAGGTAGTCCTCGCCCATGGGGGTCAGGCCTTCCTGCACCATGTCAAAGGCCTTGTCATAGGGCAGTTCCATCTTGAAGTCGCTGACCATGGGGGTGTACAGGTCATACATGTGCAGCTCATCCAGGCCCATCTCTTCCTTGCGCAGGGCCAGGTACTCATTCAGCGCGGGGATGGCCTCATGGATGACGCTGATCAGGTTATCGTAGACCTCCTCGGGGATCTGCAGCGGCTCCATCTTGGCTGCGCGGCAGGAGGAGTACTTGTAGGCGTTGGCGTGGAACACATCCTTCTGGACATTGGCGGCATAAGTGGCTGCGATGGTGTTGGCGAACTTGCCGTAGGTGCCCATGATGCCTTCGAAGCCCTGCTTACGCACATCGCGGTTTTCATGGCGGATGAAGGAGGAATAGGTGCCCTCCGTCAGCGCATGATGCTCACCGTCAGGCGTGACCACATCTGGGAACTTCATGTCCACATCGGTCAGCATGGAGAAAATGTTGTTGGGCGCCTGGGACACCTGACCCATCATGGCGATCATCTTCTCCTGCTCCTTGGGCAGGGCATGGGCCTTCTGGCGCAGCAGGCCTTCGATGTAGGTGTCATAGTCCTTCATCTCAGGATCAGCGGCGATTTCCTTCAGGGCGGATTCGTCCATCGCCAGCAGCTCCGGCTCGACGAAAGCCATCATGGTCTGCACCTGCACGGCAGTTTGCATCAGCTTTGCCTTCAGGGCCTGGGCGACCGTGTCCGCGTTGTCGGTCTCCTTGCGCAGGAAGGCGTAGGAGAACACAGGGCTCATCTTCTCATCCAGCTCGAAATACTCACGGATGACCTTGCGGGGATCCTCCGCCACCTTGCCGTCATACTGGGCAAAGGCCTTGACTTCCTCCAGCACGGAGGCCATCGCAGCCTCCCATGCCTCATCGTTGGGATAAATGTGGGTCAGATCCCACTTGTACTGAGCCGCAACGTCCTCGCGGCGACGGATATCAGCCATGTTCTTACCTCTTTCTCCCGCCATCATGGCGGATTTTTTGCTTTATTCGCGGCCGCAGGGGCCGTCATGGATATACTTGAACTCACTGAAGGATGCCCAGCCGTCCCCCCGGAAGGTGAACAGGCCGATGCGCGCGCCGCGCCAGGGGGCCTCGTTCAGGAAGGCGTCGTGGCGCAAACTGGTATATTCCCTGCCGTCCAGGCTGAAGGCCAGGCGCAGTTCCGCCAGGTTCTGGATGGTGAACTTCAGCCAGATTTCGTCTCCCGGGAAGGGGCCGTTGTGCAGCTTGTGCTGCCACTCCTCCGGCACTCCGGGGTAGCAGGCAGGCCGCTTGAGCGCAATATCACCCTTGTAGTCAATGGTGACGTAGAGCCCATCTTCCGCCTTGGTGACCGTAAACAGGAAGGGATCGCGGCCCATAGCCGCCAGACCGGCCTGCTGACCGATCTCCATTTCCTTCACAGACACCTTGACCGTTGCATAGCCGGAAGCGCCAATCAGCCGCTGGGTCAGCATGTTCCTGACCGCGAAGATATCCTCTTCTTCCCTGCTGCCCTTCAGCCGAAGCGCACCCTGCCCGGTCATCCAGCGATCATCCACCGGATTGTGGTTCCAGAACCACTGCAGCCCCAGCTTTTCCGATGTGAAATCATCGCTGGTGGGCGTGCAGCAAATCGGCTGTTCCGGCAGCGCAGGCTTTTTATACATCCACACCGGCTGACCGCAATGGGGCTCGTCTGTGGGTTCACCAATGCGGGGCCAGCCGTCCACCCAGGTGACCGGCTCCAGGTACACCACGCGCCCAGCCACGCCGCATTTGGAGAAGTGCATGAACCACCACTCCCCGTCCGGCGTATCCAGCAGCGCCCCCTGATGCGGGCCATTGATCCAGGTGTCACCCTGTTTGCAGACGCGCTTGGCCTCAAAGGGCCCCTCCATGGAAGGCCCGCGCAGCGCCATCTGCCAGCCCATCGATGTGCCGCCCTGGGGGAAGAGCAGCAGCACGCCGCCATCTTGATGATGATACCACTTGGAGCCCTCCGCACCGTCGCCGCGGAAGATGACTTTACCCTCGTCCAGCAGCTCGGTACCTTCGTCGTTCATTCGGTGCAGAAAGATTGCTCCCGCACCCAATTCAGACCGGCTGAGCCACGCCCGGCCCTCCTTGTCCCAGAAGGGACAGGGATCCTCCCAGCCGGCGATTTCCTTGATGTGGGTCAGCGTCCACTCTCCGGCAGGATCCTTTGCCTTTGCCAGGAAAAGCCCCTCCTCCGGCGTGCAGAAATACACATAGAACTCATCGTTATGATACCGGAAGGAGGGCGCCCAGGAGCCCCTGCCGTACCGCTCCATCGTCTCATATTCCCTGCCGGGAAGACGATCGTATATCTTGCCGATCATCTGCCAGTTGACCAAGTCCTTCGACGCCAGAATCCGCATGCCCATATAGTTCATTTCAGAACTGGTCATGTAATAGGTATCGCCCACGCGGATTGCATCTG
>JAFUOR010000004.1 GCA_017481825.1 Clostridia bacterium | reverse complement strand
TGCTCGTTGTACACCGCGCGGTCGTTGGCGATGTAGAACAGAGCGATCCAGAGCATACGCTCGCGCAGGGACAGGCTATAATCACGGGCATATCGCATGATGGAGTTGAATTCGCTGACGAAGTTTACCTTGCTCATGGGGGACTCCTTTCAAAATTCTTCTCGTCAAAATGACGAAATTTGATTTTTGCAACAAAAAACTTCTGACCGAGTCGGTCAGAAGCCGAAAATCCCCATTTTCAAGCTGAAAACAGGGCTGATTTCGGGGTATTAGCAATTTCGTTGGTTTCATAACTAAATAGCAATTTCTGATTAGTTTTGGTCAATAATCGAGAAGGAAACGGTACATTCGCATCCCAAGTTTTTGAGTGCTCCGGGAAAAGGAAAAGAGCTCTCTAACCCTTGTTAGAAAGCTCTTTTTTGGAGTGGAGCTAAGGGGATTCGAACCCCTGACCTCTACAATGCGAATGTAGCGCGCTACCAACTGTGCTATAGCCCCAAATTTTGTATTGATTTTTTGTGTAAGTTCACCAACTTGCGGGGTGGGTGCCGGGGATGCGCAAGAGGTAGTTCGTTCTACCAACTGTGCTAATGCCCCCTATACAATTCATGGCCCATCAGCCACGCCAAATAGTATAGCATATTCTCACCGCAAACGCAAGAGGTATTTTCGATTTTTCGCAAAAAGTTGCGCACAGCAAAAGTCCCGGCCCCGGCGCCACTTCGGTGCCGGGGCTGCTGTATTACATCTGCTGCAAAAACGCTGCGATCTTGTTCGCCAGCACACGATGTCCGGCATCGTTGGGATGCAGTCCGTCGGGCATGTAGTGCTCACGGATGATCTCCACGCAGGGCTGGAGCCCGGAGGACGCATACAGGTCAAGTAGGGGCAGCGAATAGTACTCGGCAACCTCCCGGATGATGTCCACATAGGTGTGAAGCGTGCCAACGTCCTCTGCCTTGTTGCCATCACCACGAGGGTCAGCCTCGTTAGTGCGGTGGAGGGGCGTCAGCACCAGGATAGCCGCGGCGGGGTAGCGCTCCAGGAGCGTGCGGTAGAGCACATGCAGTGCGCCGTAGAAGGTGTCCTGCCTGCGGTCGCTCATGACGCCCAGAGGGGCGTCGCCGTGTCCGAAATCGTTGGTGCCTCCAAAGACGATCACCACGTCTGCATCCGGATCCATCGTCAGCGCGCGGGTGACAAAATCCTCGTCGAAGGAGGGATTCCATGAGGGAGTGCGCTGGCGGGCAATGCGCGTGCCGCACACGCCGTAGTTGCGGCAGATTGCGCCGTGCTCCTTCGCCAGCAGGCTCACAAAGTTCGTCCCGTCGCTGCTGGCCCAGTGGCCGAAGGTGATACTGTCGCCCAGCACATTGATTCTCTTTCCCTGCAGCTTCATTCCTGCACCTCCGTCAAGCGCCTGACCGGCCCCAGGAGGCCGGAGGGCAGCGCCTTTTCTTCCATACGGTTCGCCATCGTATTGCAGACCTCGATGTCCAACCTCACCGCACCCGCAGGCAGAGCGAACACATAAGGCGACCAATACTTGTGCCCGATTTCCACGCCGTCCGCCATCACGCGCACCATGGCCCGCACATCGCCCAGATCGATGGCTGAACGGTCTTGCGGGGACAGCTCCGTCTCATAAGTCACCCAGCCGGAATAGTCCGGCCAGCAGCCCTCCCAGCCGGGGAGCACACCGTTTTCATCGGCAGCCAGCATCAAAACAGCGCCGTCATCCTGGCGTGTCAGTTTCCACTCCTGACCAGACAGCGGCTGGGAGACCTGGCACACCATCGCAGGAACCTCTGCCGTTTGGGCAGTACCTACCGGGTCAATGCAGAGGATGATGCTCTCCCGCCGGGGCAGGGTCAGGGTGTATGCGCCCTGTTCATTCAGAGCCGCCGGGATGGTCTCGCCCGTCCAGGCGTTCCACCATTCCGCCGCGCCGTTCACGGGAATGTGCAGCCTGCCTTCAACATGACCCTCGCCCTCGTTGACCAGCAGGTAGTAGTGCAGCCCTTCCTTCACCACATGGCTGACGCGCAGATCGGGCGCTGCAGGGGTGATCACCGCGTCACGGGGCAGATTATCCGGCAGGGCATCCCCTGCCACAACATGGGTATAGCGCTGCTGGCCGATGCACAGCGCACCATCCTCCAGCGCGCATTCCGGCATGCGGGACAATTCAAGGTAATTGAACTCAATCTGACGCTCATACAGCGGCACGCAGCAGCGCCAGGGCATGCGATCCTCCTCGCAGAGCACTGCCACGCGGGCCTGATTGACGCTGTCGGTCATCAGCCACGAGAGGCGGCGCATGTACTGCGCAATTTCGCCATACACCGGCCACCACAGGTTGTTCGGCCCCACATCCGGCGGACGCTCGCCGCCACGCCCATCCCGTATGGAATAGAAGAAGGCATGGGGATAGAGCAGATTCACGCCGCGCACAAAGAGGTAATCCATGTACCACTTCATGTCGTCCACCGCGAAGGCCCACTGCACGCCATCGGGGCCACAGCACCCGAAGCACTCGTTGGCATTGCGGCGGCGCAGGCTGTGACGCGCCGCATCGGCGGAGCACTTGCCGATCACACTGTCATCACCCGTGACGCCCTTCCCCGGACCGACATAGCGCCACACCACATCCTGCCCCGGCAGCTGGAAGGGCTTCAAAAGCCCGATGTCCCAACTCTTGGCGGGATGCCCCGTCAGGGCAATACCATGCTTCCCGCACCAGTCCGCGAGGGGGCCGTAATACGTTTCGCTCATGCGCCGGTTGACGGCACGGCGGTAGCGGCGGCGGATGGTCTCTGTCTCCGCGCCCACATTCAGCCACAGGGCAGGCAGTTCCTTCGCGTCGCCAAAGGTGCTCAGGAAGCCCGTCGTCCATGCCATCGCACCGGGGCGGGCATTGCGGCCCACAATATCCGGCTCGTCAGTGAACATGGCGATGACCGTCTTGCCGAAATAATCGCGCAGCGCCTCCAGGTAGCGCTCGTGAGTCAGGCGGATAAATGCCTGCACGGCCTCGGGATTCAGCAGATCAGCCGAGGCCGGCGCATGGGGCTCGCCGTCGTCCTCGTCCTCATGGACGCCGCGGATCGTGCCGCCGGAAAAGCCCTCCCGGAAAACCAGCAATACCCTGCCATCCTGCGGCACGGGATACATACCGTGATCCGGCTGAACGGCCTCCACCGCCTCTGCGCAGCCCTCGCTGACCCTCGCTGCACAGACGGCCACCAGATCGCTGCTCTCCGGCACCTCAACCGTGCAGACCTCCATCGTCAGGCAGCGGGAAGCCCAATCAGGGTTCTCCTTTACCACCATGCCGTGCGCCGAGCCGGAAGGGTACATCGCCTCATCGTAGAGCACCACGCGCATGCCAAGGGCGGCAGCTTCCTCCACTGCATGACGCACGAAATGCATATAGGTATCCGACAGATACGGTATGGTCTTGGGCAGGCCCTTGCGGGGATGGATGACAAAGCCCGCCACTCCCTTGGCATAGAAATCGCGAATCTGTCGGGACAGCTCCTCCTCCGTCAGTTCATCATTCCAGAACCAGAAGGGGATCGGGGTATACTCATCCCCCGGATGCAGGAATTCCTGCCGTGCCTGTGCAATATTCATCCTGTTTCCTCCAGTTTGCGAATATCTCTGGTTGCATTTTCCCAAAAAGGACGTTTTCTGTCAAGGCTTCCACACGAAAGATTTGCAAAATGCGTCGCTGCATTATATAATATTCTCAGCAACCCAACCAAGAGGTGACATGATGCTCAAATATGAAACCCTCTCCGAGGATCTCGCCCTGCAGATCGCGCAGGAAAAGCGCACACGCTCCTACGTGCGCCAGTGCTGCGAGAACGAGGACGTCATCCGGCGGCATATGAAGCCCACCGACACCGCCTCCGTCTGGCGGCCTCCCTTTGTGCATGATATCGACAAGATCATCCACTGCCCCTATTATAACCGCTATACAGATAAGACTCAGGTTTTCTCTCTTATCAAGAATGACGATATCACCCGCCGCAGCCTCCATGTGCAGCTGGTATCCCGCATCGCACGCACCATCGGCAATGCCCTCAACCTGAACTGCGACCTGATCGAGGCCATTTCGCTGGGGCACGATATTGGCCACGCGCCCTTTGGCCACACGGGCGAGCATTACCTGGATGCACTCTACAACGCCCATACGGGCCGGCATTTCAGCCATAACATCCACTCCGTACGGGTGCTGGATCGCATCTTTCCCTTCAACATCAGCCTGCAAACGCTGGTGGGCATTGCAGGGCACAACGGTGAAATCGAGCTGGAGGAATACCGCCCCGTTCCCGTTAGCAGCTTTGAGGAATTCGACCGCATGATGGAGCACGCCTACGAGGATCGGGCCTACGCCAACAGCATCCAGCCCTCGACCCTGGAGGGCAATGTGGTGCGCATTGCAGATATCATCGCCTACCTCGGCAAGGACAGGCAGGACGCCGTACGCGTCAATGTTGCAGAGGAGGACGCCTTCGTCAACGAGGACATCGGCTCCCTGAATGCGGAGATCATCAACAATCTGGTGGTCAACATCATCCAGAACAGCTACGGCAAGCCCTATATCAGGCTGGACGCCAGACATTTCAAGGCGCTGCAGGATTCCAAGCGCGACAACTACGCCATCATCTACGAAAGCGAGGCCACCCGCACCAAGCTGGATCAGACTGCGCAGCCCATGATGGCGGAAATCTATGGGCAGATGCTGGACGACCTCCGCCAGCAAAAGAAATCCTCCCCCATTTTCACCCACCATATCAATTATGTCAACGCCAGCCACTACCGCCGCAGCATCCCTTATGAGGCCGCCGAGCCCAACCAGCTGGTGGTGGACTACATCGCCAGCATGACGGATGATTATTTCATCGACCTGCACCATTATCTGTTCCCGGACAGCGCATACAAAGTTGAGTACAAAGGCTATTTCGACTGACACAGCGAGGTACACATGTTTGAACAGATTCTTTCCCTGATTCAGTCCCACAACACCATCATCCTCCACCGCCACACCAGCCCTGATGGCGACGCGCTGGGCAGCCAGATCGGACTCAAGCACCTTTTGCTGGACAACTTTCCCGATAAGCGCGTGCTAATGGTGGGCGACGCAGCAGGCCGCTACGCCTTCATGACGGACAGCGTGATGGACGTGGTCGCAGACGAGGATTACGCCGAGGCGCTGGCCATCATTCTGGATACCTCCGCCACGCACCTGATCAGCGATGGGCGCTACACCACCGCCAGGGCGCTGGCACGCATCGACCATCACCTGTTCTGCGGGCAGATCGCCCCAGTGGAGGTCATCGACAGCTCCTACGAGAGCTGCTGCGGGCTCATCGCGGCCTTTGCCATGGAATGCGGCTGGAGGCCCTCGCTGCTGGCGGCGACCTCCCTCTACACGGGCATGGTGACGGACTCCGGGCGCTTCCGCTACGATTCCACCAGCGCTCAGACCATGCGTCTGGCAGCCTTTCTGCTGGAGCAGCCCATCGACACAAACGAAATCTACCGTAACCTCTACGCCAGCGATTATGAGCAGCTGAAGCTCCGCGCCCAGTACACACTGAAAATCCAGTTCACTCCGGCACATGTGGCCTATATCTATACCTCCCGCGAGGAGCTGGCGCAATCCGGCGCAGACACCTTCGCCATTTCCCGCGGCATGGTGGGCGTGATGAACGATATCCGCGGCGTGGATATCTGGGTGAACTTCACCGAAACGGAGAAGGGCGTGCTGTGCGAGCTGCGCTCCAGCCGCTTCAACATCAACCCCATCGCCGTAAAATATGGCGGCGGCGGACATATGAAGGCCAGCGGCGCAACCGTTGCCGATCGTGAGACCGCCATGGCCATGCTTAACGATCTTGACCAGCTGATGACAGGAGAAGCCTGATGAACACATCCGTAATGAACGTAATCCTTGAGCGGATCAAAGCCTATGACCGCATCCTGCTCTTCCGCCATATCCGCCTGGACGGCGACTGCGTGGGCGCAACGAAGGGCCTGGAGGGCCTGCTGACCCTCACCTACCCCCAGAAGGATGTGCGCATCGCCGATACGCAGCACTCGGACTACCTGGCCTTTCTCGGCCCGGACGAGGCGGCTATCCCCGACGGGGACTTCGCAGACGCCCTGGCCATCGTGATCGATGTGGGCAGCAGCAACCGCATCTCCGACCAGCGCTACAAAATGTGCCGGGAAATCATCAAGATCGACCACCACATTGAGCGCGAGCCCTATGGGCATATCAACTGGGTGGAGGACAGCCGCTCCTCGGCCTGCGAGATGATCGCCGCCTTCTACGAGACCTTCCGCGATGAACTGGCCATCGACAGCCATACCGCCAGCTGCATCTACACGGGCATGGTAACGGACTCCGGGCGCTTTGAATACGAGGGGGTGAAGGGCGATACGCTGCGCCTGGCCGGGCTGATGCTTGATCAGGGCATTGACACCGAGCGCCTCTACGCCCAACTGTACCTGCGGGACTTCGCTTCTCTCAAATTCAAGGCGCATATCTACGATCAGATGCAGGTGACGGAAAACGGCGTGGCCTATGTGCACATCACCCGGGAGATGCAGCAGCGCTTCGGCCTGACCTTTGAGAGCGCCAGCGCCGCCATCTCCTACCTGAGCGATATCCGCGGCGTGCTGTGCTGGCTGGCCTTCATTGACAGCGATGACGGAGCCATCCGCGTGCGCCTCCGCTCCCGCTTTGCCACCATCAACACCATCGCGGAAAAATACCGCGGCGGCGGACACGCCTGCGCCAGCGGCGCGACCGTTTACAGCGCGGACGAAATGTGCTCGCTCATCCGCGACGCAGATGCGCACATCAAAGAATACAAAGAAACGCACGAGGGATGGCTATGAGAATTTGCATCACCAACGACGACGGCATTTGGGGCGAAGGCCTGAGCATTCTGGTCAACTGGGCCAAAAGGCTGGGAGAGGTCGTCATCTACGCCCCCAAGGTCGAACAGAGCGCCAAGAGCCACGCCATCGAAATCCACAAATCCTTCGAGATGAAGGAGGTCGCTCATCCTACAGGCGTGAAGGCCTATGCGGTGGACTCCACCCCGGCAGACTGCGTCCGGCTGGCGATTCTGGGCAACCATGAGCAGTTCGATCTGGTGTTCTCGGGCATCAACAAAGGTTTGAACATCGGACGGGACATCATCTATTCCGGCACAGTCAGCGCCGCCTTTGAGGCCGCTGCCCTGGGCGTTAAGGCCATCGCCCTGTCCACAGACTTCTTCACCTTCGAGACGGCGGAGCAATACCTTGACACGGTGTGGGACTTCATCACCGGGCATGAGCTGCTCAGCAAGGGCGATGTGTGGAATGTCAACATCCCCGTGCAGACCACCGGCGAAATCCGCTTCACCCATCAGGGCGGCCCTTACTACTCCGACGATTTTGCACCCGAAGACAACGACCATTACCGCCCCATGGGCAAATGTATCTGGGCTAACACCGACGATGAAACCCTTGACACCAACGCCACGCTTCATCACCGGCACATTTCCATCACGCCTCTGACCTTCGATCGGACAGACTGGACAGTGCTGAACAAGCTGCTATAAACAAAACGAGAGCCGCATCCACAAACAGATGCGGCTCTCTTACTATTTCCGTCCCTCCCCCATAACACGCGCGCGTACTCCAAAAGATGAGTCAACTCGATCGCGAGAAGGGGTCTTAGGGGCGAGGGTAAAGCCCCTGGTTACTCGGCCTTCACCACGGCGTCAAGGGTGCAGCCCTTGTCGAACTCGATGGTGCCCTTGTAGTTCTTGATGGTACCGGTCACGGTGATGGTATCGCCAACAGCCAGCTCGGCAGCGCCCTCGCCGGAGAGGCGGTAGCACTGGATGGGGTAGTCAGCCATGCCAGCCACGGTGATGTCAACGGTGATGTTCTTGTACTCCTCAGAGTAGGCGGTGGGGATGTTGTGGATCACGCCGGTCAGGGTGGCGGTGTCATTCATGGCCAGGCCATCCTCGAGGGTGTAGGCACTCAGCACAGTACGGACCATGGCAGCAGCATCATAGGGGATCAGCTGGCAGCCGGAATCGAACTCGATGGTGCCCTTGTAGTTCTTGATGGTGCCATACACGCCGATCTTGTCGCCCACAGCCAGGGTCGCAGCGCCTTCGCCCTTGAGGCGGTAGCACTGGATCTTCTGCTCGGTCTTGCCATCGCACACGATGGTCACGGTGATGTTCTTGTACTCCTCAGAGTAAACGGTGTCGATGGACACGATCTCGCCAGCCAGCGCGGTGGGAGCAGTCATGGCCACGCCATCCTCAAGCTTGTAGGCAGCATCCAGAATGCCCTGCTGGGACACAATCTCGCCATAGCCGACCAGCACGCAGCCCTTGTCGAACTCGATGGTGCCCTTGTAGTTCTTGAGGATGCCCTCAACGGTGATCTTATCGCCAACCTTCAGATCCTTGGCGCCCTCGCCGCTCAGGCGGTAGCACTGGATGGGCTGATCCACCAGATCGCCGATCTGGATGTTGACTGTGATGTTCTGATACTCCTCGCTCCACACGGTGGGGATGGCCACAACAGTGCCGTAGAGACGCTGGGTCTCTTCCATAGCCAGGCCGTCCTCCAGGGTGTAGGCAGCAGCCACGATCTCCTCGTAGCTCAGGCCTTCCAGGATCAGCGCGGCGGGCACCTTGTGCTTGAAGGACAGGGACACGATCTCGCCGGCTTCGTTCTTCATGGTGGCGGTCAGGGTGTAGGTGACCTCCTCGGGGTTCTTCTCATCCACGTCGATGGTGGTGAGGTCGCCGGGGACGATCTTGACGGTCTCGGAGTCAACCGTCCATTCGATGGGGAATTCCTTGTCACCAATGACAACCTTGCTGACCACAGTGTAGTCAGTCATGGTGGTCTCAGGGCTGTTCTTGTACATCATGTTCAGGTAGGAGCGAGCAGCCTTCAGGTCAGCGTCCGTCACCGCCGCAGGCTCAGCCACAGCCACACAGGCCGTCATGCACAGGGCCAGCACAGTGATCAAAGAGAGCAACTTCTTCATAGTCAATGGCTCCTTTTGTCTTTATTCGTGGATGGTGATGTTTTCCGGGGTCAGCACCTTCACCTGGTACGCGCCATCGTAGAAGTCCACCACGCCCTTGACGTCGATGGTCTTGCCGATGTAGCGTTCCTTCGTGATGAGAGCGCCGTTTTCAAAGAGGGGCTCCGTGCGGACAAGCACCGTCACGCCTTCTGCTTCACAGGTCATGGTCATCGCGCCGAAGGAGGAGCTGTCCTCGTTCAGCGTGGTGTACACATCCCTGACGGTAAGGCCCTTCATCTCCACCGAGGTGGCCATGGCCAGCGCGGCGTAGTCGAAGGTCATGGATGCGTCCTCGGTCTGGATGGCGACCTTGCCGTTCACAAAGGTATCCGCCTGCGTGAGGGCATAGGCAGCGCTGTGACCGTCGGAGAGCTTCTGGATGTTGCCGGGATCCTTGGGCTTCATCATGCGGTAGGTCAGACCCGACACCTGCCAGGTACCGCCCGCCTCGTAGTACTGCAGCGTACCCACAATGCGAACCTCATTGCCCACCTGCAGAATGTCCAGACCTGCGCCCGACATGCCGTAGCCATAGTACACGGACATGCCGAAATACAGCCCGGTCTCCGCGTCGTAATCCTCCACATACACGGCCTGATTGCTGTTCATGGTCACAATGCCGTTGAACGCCACTTTCACACCGTTGTAGGTCTCCAGATTCGTGCGTAGCTCCTTGAGGGTCATTTCCACGGCCGAGCCGTAGTAGAAATCCGGGTCCTTCTGGCCGGAGTAGACGTTGAGCTTTTCGGTCTTGGCCTGGTTGAGCGCCGCCATGCAGGTGCTGCCGTAGCGGTTGTTCGCCGTGGAATTGGCGATGCACAGGCCGTTTTGAAGCAGCTCAAGGTTCAGGCAGCGATAATCGCTTGCACCCTCGGGCTTGTACCAAACCCAGACCAGATAGCGTCCGCCAGTGGAATCAAGGTTCCACTGTCCGTTGTCAGACTCCACGATAATGGAGGTCGCGCTGGACAGCTTCTCCCTGGTGAAGGCCGCGGCCTTCTTGCCGTATTCCTCGATCTTGCCAGTGGTCTCCGGGGTGTTGACGGCCAGATAGCGCGCCTTGAGCACACCGGTCTCGGCAATGTCCGTGGATACGTTGAAGTGAGTCGTGTCACCGTCAACAAAGGTCTTTACGGTGACCTCCGCCTTCACGGTTTCAGAGGCCATGTTAAGCCTGAGCTGACCTGCATAGTCGATGGACTCCGCAGGAGCCTCCGCCATCGCAGGGACGGCGGAGAGCGCCAGCAGCAGGCACAGGATCAATGACAGGAATTGCTTGATGGTCTTCATACTTTCAGTCCATCTTACCAGGTGGCGTATTCGCACTCCTCGATGGCCTTCTCGAAAGCAGCATCGATCACAGCATCTGCATCGCCAACGCCGGACAGGCTGGCACACAGCAGATTGCCAACCTGATCACGGGCCTGAGAGGAGCCGTTGAAGGCGGGAGAGGTGTAGTACGCGTCGGCCTGCTCCAGACAAACCTTGGCGGACAGGGCGGACACGTAATTGCCGCCGTCGGCCTTGGCAAGGAAATCAGCATACACGGGATTCTCGGCAACGCTCTTGAGGACGGGCACGTAGCCGGAGGCCATGGAGAACTCAGCCTGGAACTCGACGGTGGTGGTCAGGTACTTCACGAACAGCCAGGAGGCGATGACTTCCTGCGTGTTGCGCTTCTTGAAGATGCAGACGCTGGGGCCCTGGGAGATGACCTTCTTGTTGTCAGCGCTCACCTGGGGAATGGTGGCGATGCCGACCTCGAAGGGATAGCTGCCATCGGCATTGGCAGCAGGACGCTGATAGGTCGCGCCGGCAGAGGAGCCGATGGACATGTAGGACTTGGTCTCGGTGGTGGAGGTAAACAGGCCGGAGGTGTAAGCGCCGTAGAGGGTCTGGGTGGTCAGGTAGCCCGCCTCATACCACTCGCGGAAGCGCTTGACAAAGGCACGGTTGGTCTCGTTGTCAAAGAGGAAGTGAGGCTCGGTGGCGCTGGTGTACTCAGAGCCATACTGCTCAGCCATGGTGATGAACCAGTTGGCCTCAGAGTCATAGCCCAGCGGGATGGACTGGGGATCGATCTCCTTGATCTTGGCGCACACAGCTTCCATCTCGTCCCAGGTGGTGGGCACGGTCAGGCCGTTGGCGTCGAAGAAGGTCTTGTTGTAGTACAGAACCTCGGTGGACTTGGACAGGGGCATGGTGTACATCAGGCCATCGCCGAACTGACGGCCCTCATTGTAGTAGCCCTCGATGAAGTCGGCCTTCTGCTCCTCAGTCAGGCCCAGAATCTGGGTGGTGCCATCCGCAAGGGTCACCGTAGCCTGGCTGTCAATCAGGCTGTCCAGGGGCTGCACAGCCTTGGCCAGGTTGTACATGGCCACGTGATCCTGATAGCAGTAGGCGATGTTGGGCTGGTTGCCGACTGTGATCTCGGTAGAGATCTGATCGCGCACGTCGTCATAGCCGCCAACAGCGGTGTACTCCACATGGATGTTGGGGTACATGGTGTTGAACTCAGCAATGTAGGCATCCAGCACGGTGGTCAGGTTGGAGCCCATGGTGTGGTAGAAGGTGATGGTAACTTCTTCGCCATTGTAGCCGGCGGAGAAATCTTCGGCGGAGGCAGTGGTCAGACCCAGCATGGAGGTCAGAATCAGCGCAACCGCCAGGGTAATGGAGAGGAGCTTCTTCATTAAAGTTTACCGTCCTTTCTTTCGTTGGGGTTACCGTATAGTTAAAGGCAATTTCGCCTTTTAACCCTTGATGCCGCTGCGGCTCACACCGCTCATGATGTACTTGCGCAGGAACACGAAGACCAGGAACAGGGGCGCGCTGACCAGCGCAACGGCCGCCATCTGCACGGGATAATTCACATCGCCGCTGGTTTCGGTGAAGGCGTTGCGCAGACCATTGGTGATCATGCGGTGCGCCTCGTCATTGGCCACCAGACGGGGCCAGATGTAGGAGTTCCACGCACCCATCATCTTGAGGATGGTGATGGAGATCAGCGTAGGCAGGGACAGGGGCACCATGACCTTCCACAGGTACTTCCAATCCTTCGTGCCGTCCACCTTCGCGGCCAGATACAGCTCGTTGGGAATCTGCAGGAAGTTCTGGCGCAGGAGGTAGATGTAGAACACGCTCACCAGGAAGGGAACGATCAGCACGGTGTAGGTGTTGATCCAGCCCAGGGTGGTGACGGTGGAATAATTGGTGATGGTGAACAGCTCACCGGGGATCATCATCGTGGCCAGCAAAAGCGCAAAGAGCGTCTCCTTGCCCTTGAACTCAAGGCGCGCAAAGGCAAAGGCCGTCAGGATGGTGATAAAAAGCGACAGAATCGTGGATACCAGGCCCACATACATGGTGTTGAGGAACAGCTGGCCCAGATTGGCGGTGGTGAAGGCGTCCACGTAGTTGGTCAGCATGATGATCTGCGGCCAGAAGGTCGGCGTGGACATGCGATACTCATCCAGCGATTTGAGGGAGGAAATGATCATCCAATAGAACGGGAAGAGCACGATCACCGCCATCAGGGCGAGGAAGAGGTAGGTTCCGGCAAGCGAGAGGGCCTTGATGACCTTCTGCCGCACGGAAACCTGCTGCATGTCTTTGGCATGCATGGTCACATTCGTTTCTTTCGTCATACGGCACCTCTCAGTAATGCACGCGCTTCTTGCTGACCTGCATGTTGATCATGGTCACCACAAGAATGATAGCAAACAGGATCAGGGCAGCGGCACTGGCGCGGCCCTGGCTGTTGGTGCTCAGCGCGTCGTAAATGAAGCCAACCATGGTGTTGAGGCGGCCCGCGTCATCCGGGGGGCCCATCTTCTCGCCAAAGATACCCACGATGCTGGTGTATTCCTTGAAACCGCCGATGAAGCCGGTGATGACCACATAGGCCAACATGGGCGAGAGCAGAGGCACGGTGATACGGGTGAAGATACGGCGGCGGGGCGTGCCGTCCACCTTGGCAGCATCATAGTACTGCTTGTTGATGGACTGGAGGCCACCCAGGAGCACCAGAATCTTGAAGGGCAGGGCATTCCACACGATGTAGACCGTCATGACAAAGATGTTGGCCTCGTAGGTGGAGCCGTAGTTGATCCAGTTGATGGGGCTGCCGCCGAAGAACTCAATCACATTGTTGATAATACCGGCGGTCACGATGATCTCATTTTGCGTGCCGTAGAAGCTGCCCACGATATTGAACATCGCTGCGAACACCATGCCGATGGCGATGGAGTTGGTCACATAGGGCAGGAAGAAGACCGTCTGCAAAACCTTCTGGAAGCGCTTGATGGAGTTGAGCGCCACAGCGATGAGCAACGCAAGGATGGTTGAGATCGGCACCGTCAGCACGCACAGGAGCACGGTGTTCTTCAGGCAGTTGATGAAACGGCGGTAGTTGATAACCTTCTCAAAGTTGCCAAAGCCAAATTCAAAGACCATGCCGCCCGCTGCCTTCAGGCCGCTGTAATTCTCCAGAAAGGCCATGCGCACGGTGTTGATGATGGGCCACACGGTGAATACCAGCAGCAGCACGATCGCCGGTGCGAGGTATATCCATGCCTTCCATTGATGTTTGCTGTCTACCATATTACTTCACCTCAAAGAGGATGCGCTCCTCGGTGTCCTTGTTGAAGAGGAAGACCTTGTGGGGCTTGAGGGTGTAGCGCACCACACCTGCAGCCAGATCAACCTTGTTGTCCGCATTGATGATGGAGCGCACCAGCGGGTTGACCGACGCCTCGTGGGTGGATACGACGCTCACATCGCGCCCCATGACCTCCACGTTGGTGGGCTTGCACTTCATGGCGCCATGATCATCCAGCTGGAAGCCCTCGGGACGGATGCCCACGGTGACGGCCTGGTCGGCAACGCCCGGCACATCCAGCACCGCGTCCTCGCCAATGTAGAGCTTGCCATCCTTCACGCTGCCGTTAAAGACATTGATCGGCGGCGTGCCGAGGAACTTGGCGACAAACAGATTGGCGGGGCTGTCATAAACCTCCTGGGGCTTGCCGATCTGCTGCACCACGCCCAGCTTCATCACCACGATCATATCGGAGATGGACATGGCCTCTTCCTGATCGTGGGTCACGAAGACGGTGGTGATTTTCGTCTCCTTCTGGATGCGACGGATTTCCTCGCGAGTCTGCAGGCGCAGGCGAGCATCCAGGTTGGACAGGGGCTCGTCCAGCAGCAGCACGCGGGGCATCTTCACCAGCGCGCGGGCGATGGCCACACGCTGCTGCTGACCGCCGGAGAGCTCGCTGGGCTTGCGGTCCATGAGTTCCTCGATCTGCACCAGCTTCGCCGCCTCGTATGCACGCTCGAGCATCGCTTCCTTGCTCAGCTTGTCCTCGCCCTTGAGGTTCTGCAGGGGGAAGAGAATGTTCTGCTTGACCGTCATGTGGGGATACAGCGCGTAGTTCTGGAACACCAGACCAATGCCGCGGTTCTCCGTGGACAGCTCGGTCACATCGTCCTCACCGAAGAAAATCTTGCCGGAGGTGGGCTTCTGCAGTCCGGAGATCATGTACAGCGTGGTGGACTTGCCGCAGCCCGAGGGACCCAGCAGGCCAATCAGCTGACCATCCGGAATGGTGAAGTTGAAGTTGTTGACCGCAACGACCTCCTCGCCGGACTTCTTGTTTCGGCTGGGGAAGATCTTCGTCAGGTTTTCCAGTACGATTTTCATATTTTTCCCTTCCTTATGTAAAGATTAACAGGTTCAGTAGTCTTGACGGGCCGCCTTTTCGGCGTGCACCTTTTCCTTGTAGGCAATCATGGCCGCCCTGTCCTTGAAGATCATCTGACTGCCGATATCCACCGCCACCGTGGCCGCCAGCACATCATGAATCAGGGAGTTGGTGTGTGTGGCGATCACCATCACGATCTGCACCAGCCCGATACCCAGCAGCACCAGCGTACCGATCAGGCCAAGGATGTTGAAGTAGATCATCAGGATGATCAGCACGGGGATCATGGT
Source organism: Clostridia bacterium (assembly GCA_017481825.1). Taxonomy (GTDB): domain Bacteria; phylum Bacillota; class Clostridia; order Christensenellales; family Aristaeellaceae; genus UBA11524. Next base: position 70,904 of record JAFUOR010000004.1, on the reverse strand, counting down.
CTCGATGGCATATTTGCCCAGGATGGTACGGATGAACATCGTCCGCCCGTTGACCTGCACGCCATCGGTATGCATGAGACCCAGGCCGAAGATCTTCTTGCCCAGCGTCTGCCCGTTGCCAAAGAGCATGGGGATGGTGAACTCCATCACCACAAACCCCAGCAGGAGTCCGAAGGTCGTGATCAGCAGCGTCAGCTGGATGAGCATGTTGTAGGCGTAGAGCGCCTCCTCATCTGCCGAGAGCGCCGCATAGGCTGCATCCAGATTGGCGGCCTGTTCCGCCGTCATGCTTTCGTACTCGGTCAGCGACATGTTGAAGTCCACACCATAGCTTTCCCCGTAGCGGGCATAGGCGTCATTCAGCGTCGCGCTGTAACCGTCATACCCCAGCGCCACGCTCAGCAGCCATGCACAAAGCACCGCCACGACGCTGAGCAGAATCGCATCAAACAGGAAAGCAGAGATGCGCTTCCACATGCTCGCTTTTTGCAGATCGTAGATCATGGATGTTCCTTTCTTGAAGAATGGGCCAGCTTGCTTATCAGGCCGAATCTTACTCCGTTTACTCATTATACAATAACTGCGTTCAAAAATCTACACAGGTTTTTGTAAAACAGGCCCTTTTCAACAAAGAATTTTCCGTTTTTACGTGTTTTCCGGTCAAATAATCTACCAATAACTCATGTTTTGTATACAACACCTCTCGTGCATGCACAATTTACCAGCAACGTCATGTCAGCACCTGCTGCAATTGCGTCAGGTCTTTCTCCATCCCTGATACTTCCGTCTTTTCAAATCCGACAAAACGTGATACAATACATCTGTATCTCATTCTCCAACCTTGAACAAGGAGACCCATATGACGCAAACCCTCAAAGTAGGCATGATTTCCCTTGGCTGCAACAAAAACCGCGTGGACTCTGAGACCGCGCTGGGCCTGCTGGCACGCCATGGCTATACCTTTACGGGCGATCCGGCTGAGGCGGATATCCTGATGGTGAACACCTGCGGATTTATCGCCTCCGCCAAGGAGGAATCCATCGACGCAATCCTCGAGATGGCGCAGTACAAGAAGACCGGCAGGTGCAAGCTGCTGGTGGTGACGGGCTGCCTGGCGCAGCGGTACGAAAAGGATCTGCTGCAGGAGATTCCCGAGATTGACCTTCTGATGGGCGTGAACCAATATGCTGAGCTGCCCGGCGCCATCGACAAGGCGCTGGGGGGCGAGCGTGCCTCCTACTGCCGCGATACCTTTGACTACTTCGCCCATGACCGCGTGCTGACCACGCCCTCCTACACGGCGTATACCCGCATCGGCGAGGGCTGCTCCAACCGGTGCACCTTCTGCGCAATCCCGCTCATCCGCGGGCCGTACCGTTCCCGTCCGATGCAGGATGTGCTGGATGAGGTGGCATCGCTGGCCAGGCAGGGCGTGAAGGAGCACATTCTCGTAGCGCAGGACACGACGCGCTTTGGCACTGACTGGCAGGAGCACTCCGCGCTGCCGGAGCTGATGCAAAAAGCCGCCGCCATCGACGGCGTGGACTGGCTGCGCGTGCTGTACTGCTATCCCGATGAAACCGACGAGCGGCTGCTGGACGTGATCGCAGGCACCCCCAACATCTGCAAGTACCTCGACCTGCCCATTCAGCACGTCAACGATCTGGTGCTGCGCCGCATGCACCGCCGGGGCAACAAGGCGGACATCCTGCGCTGCATCCGGGGCGCCCGGGAGCGCGGGCTGACGCTGCGCACATCGATCATCGTGGGCTTCCCCGGCGAAACGGAAGAGCAGTTCAGGGAGCTGCTGGATGTGCTGGGCGAGGCGGAATTCGACCGCCTTGGCGCCTTTGCCTATTCCCCCGAGGAGGACACCCCCGCCGCCCGGCTGCCTGACCAGATTCCCGAGGAGGTCAAGGCCGAGCGTCTCGACCGGCTGATGACCATGCAGGCCAGGATTTCTCTCAAGCGCAACCAGGCGCGCGTGGGTACGGTGGAGAAGGTGCTGGTCACCGATATAAGCCAAGATGGCTTCATCCTGGGCCGCAGCCACCGCGAGGCCCCCGAGACCGACGGCGAGATCGTCTTCACCGCCCCCAAGAGCGCTGCCATGCCGCAGCTTGGCGACTTTGTGCAAGTCAGGCTGACCCGCGCCGACACCTACGACCTGATGGGAGAAATGTTATGAATCTGCCGAATAAGCTGAGTCTTCTGCGCGTGCTGCTCATTCCCGTGATGGTGCTGATGATGTATCTGGATGGCGCCGTGTGGATCTTCCTGTCCACGGCAGTGTTCGGCATCGCTGCCTTCACCGATTTCCTGGACGGTTACATCGCCCGCCGGGATCACATCGTGACCGACTTTGGCAAGTTTATCGATCCGGTGGCGGATAAGCTGCTCAACCTGTCGGCCATGATCATGCTGACCCATTCCGGCGTGATGCCTCACCTTGTGGTGCTGGTGATCCTCGCCCGTGAGCTGGCGGTGGACGGCCTTCGCATGGTAGCCGTGGGCCAGGGGCGCGTGATCGCCGCCGGCTGGCTGGGCAAGGTCAAGACGGTGAGCCAGATGGTGCTCATCATCTGGATGATGCTCATCGGCCGCCTGTTCCCCGGCGCGCTGCTTGTGCAGATCATCAGCTATCTGGGCTGCACGTGGATCGTCGCCATCACCGTGTGGAGCGGCGTGGACTACTTCATGCGCAACAGGGACTGCATCAAAAACGCCAAGTAAACATATATGGCAGCAGGCTGCACCTCGATGTGAAGTGCAGCCTGTTTTGTATGCGGTTATCCCCTGTGCGTTACCATGGAAAACCCTCAGCTTTGTTACATTATGCCCTTGTAATCCACCCCGGTTGGGCCTATAATATATTATGAGAAATTATGCGGAGGTCATGATACCATGGCGCGTCGTCAGCAATATATATTTGCGGAGGAACAGCATCACGGCCGGGGCGTGCTGATTGCCCTGCTGGTAGTGCTTGTGCTCCTTTTCTCCGGTCTGTTCACGTGGAACTTTGCTCTCAACCATACTGTCACCTTCACCAAGCAGTATGTGACCATCACCAATCTGCCCACAGATCTGGAGAACTTCACCATCCTCCATCTGTCCGACCTGAACGGGCAGTATGTGGGCGACAAGCAGTCCGCTATCAAGAAGGCCATCGGCACGCGCAGCGTCAGCTGCATCGTTCTGTCCGGCAACATGGTGGGCGAGGACGGGGACGTTCAGCCGCTGCTGGACCTCCTGGCGATTCTTCCGCCCTCCACGCCCACGCTGCTCATCCCCGGCGACGGCGACCCGGCGCTCTATGCCACCACGGCCCACGCCACCGTTTCCCCCTATGCCGACTGGGCGCAGCAGCTGCAAAGCGCCGGCGTGACCATCCTGGATGTCCCCGTCTCCATCACGCGGGGGGATGAGGTGGTCTGGTTCGTGCCGGAAAGGCTGTACTCCCTGGATATCGACGCTACCCAGCAGGCCTATCAGAACCAGCTGGATGGCCTCAACGCCCTTGTCGGCGGCCTTACCGCAGACGAGGCCGCCCAGAAGCGCAACGCGGAATATCAGATCTCCCGCATGAACCGCCTGCGCGAGATCATCGCCACGATCAAGGATGACCACATTCAGATCGCCGTGTCCCATCTACCTCTCACCCGCGATTATGTGACCGCCGCCCGTGCCTCTGTTCCGACCAAGACGGTGTTCTCCATGCACCGCGTATCGCTGATTCTGTGCGGCGGCTATTGCGGCGGCCAGTGGCGGCTGCCCGGGCTGGGCGCGGTGTATGTGCCGGAGCTGGGCTTCTTCCCGGAAGACAGCGAGGTCATGGGGCTGGGCTACCTCAACGGTATCTGGCAGTATATCAGCCCCGGACTGACCGCCAGCCCGGACTACCCGTGGTTCATGCCCTTCCGTCTGTTCAACAGTCCCGGCGTGGCCATGCATGTTCTCACCACTGATATCTATTGATGCGGAGGTACACAGGATGCATCTGACTAAAAACGGGCAGGCACTGCCCTTTATCGTCGAAAAGGAAGCTCACAGGGGCGTTCTCCGCGTAGCCGGAAAGGTCATCGCCGACGTGGAGAAGGTCAGCGGCGTGAAGCCTGACCTGCACTGCGAGCCCACCGGCACGCCCTGCATTCTGTGCGCCACGCTGGGCTGCAGCCCCATGGCAGACGCCCTCATCTCCGCCGGCAAGCTCCCGCAGGCAGAGGCCATCCGCGGCAAATGGGAGTGCTACGCCATCGCGAAGGTGGACGGCAGCCTCGTCATCCTGGGCAGCGACAAGCGCGGCACGATTTACGGCATGTTCGCCCTGTCAGAATACATCGGCGTATCTCCCCTGTGGTACTGGGGTGACGCGGAGCCTCTGCAAAGGGCTGAAATCATCCTCGGCGACGATATCCAGACCATCTCCAGGGAGCCCAGCGTCCGTTACCGCGGCCTGTTCATCAATGACGAATGGCCCTGCTTCGGCACCTGGGCCATGGAGCATTTCGGCGGCGTGAACGCAGAAATGTACGACCATGTTTTCGAGCTCCTTCTGCGCCTGAAGGGCAATTATATGTGGCCTGCCATGTGGGCCTCCGTCTTTGGCGAGGAGGGACCCGGCTCCCTTAACGAGGAGCTGGCGGACGAATATGGCATCGTAGTGGGCAACAGCCATCACGAGCCCTGTCTGCGCGCGGGCGAGGAGTTCAAGCACTCCATCCGTGACGGTGCGAAGTACGGCACGGCATGGAATTTCACTGAGAACCGCGAGGGCATCACCCGCTTCTGGGCCGACGGCCTCAGGCGTTCGGGCAAATACGAGCACCTGGTCACCATCGGCATGCGCGGCGAGGCGGACAGCGCCATGCTGGATGAGGACGCAGGCCTTCGCGCCAACATCGAATATTTAAAGGATGTCATCACCGTGCAGGAGATGCTCATCCAGGAGCACTGCACCGAAAAATCGAAGGGACAGCCCCGGCTTCTGGCGCTGTACAAGGAGGTCGAGCCCTTCTTCTACGGAAGCGAAACCGTCAGCGGCCTCAAGGACTGGGACGGCCTTCGCAACACGGTGTGCATGCTCTGCGAGGACAACCACGGCTTCATGCGCAGCCTGCCCACACCGGAGATGACCGCTGCCCTCAAAGCGCGCAATTGCGGCTGGGGCATGTACTACCACGTCGATTACCACGGCGGCCCGGTCTCTTACGAGTGGATGCCCTCCACGCCCTTCTCAAAGCTGTGGGAGCAGATGTGCCTGGCCTACGACTACGGCATCCATGACGTGTGGATCCTCAACACCGGTGACCTCAAGGGCAACGAGGTAAGCCTGAAGCAGTTCCTTGACCTGGCGTATGACTATGACAAATGGGGCAGCCACCGGGCAGATAACTGGCGGATATGGGTGGAGGATTTTGTCCGCAGTACCTTCCCCGGGCTGACCGAGGACGAAAAGGCCGCCGTGCGCAGGCTCCTCATCGACCTGTACGACATGAACGGCAAACGCAGGCCCGAGGCGCTGAACGCCAGCGTGTACCACCCCTGCCACGAGCTGGAAGCCCACCGCATGTCCGCCATGATCGACGAAATGAGCAAGCTTACCGCGCGCCTTCTGCTGCATCCCACTGCCCACAAGGACGCGATTTACAGCATGATCTGCTATCCCGCGACGGCAAGCCTCGCGCTGCTGCGCATGCACATCGCCTCCGGGCTGAACGCTCACTATGCCGCGCAAGGCCGTCCCAAGGCCAACGTTCACGCCATCGGAGTAAAGGTGGCGATGCAGTCTGACCAAAGCACCGCCGGGCATTTCGCTGCCTGGAAGGATGGCAAGTGGCGCGGCATGGAGCAGGAAGCCCACATCGGCTTTACCTCCTGGAACGAGGACGGCTGCAAGATGCCCCTGCGCACGGAGGTCACGCCGCTGCCCTATCCGCGCCTGTCCCTCTCCCGCAAGGACAATCCGCGCCTTTATGGCCGCACCTATGGCCGCCCCATGACCATCCTCGTGGACGATTTCTGCGATGCAGGCGTGGAGGAGGTCATCCTCGAGGCCGCCAACGACGGCGAAGGAGACCTGACCATTCATGTTGAAGGCGGCGCACCCTGGCTGACTGTCAAGCTTCGCCCTGATTACATCCAGGAATATCTCCCCGGTCCCGACGGAACCCCTGTCCTCAACCCACCTTATGTCGATATCCATTTGAAGATGAACGACATCCGCCTGCTCTGCGATCGCAGCCAGCTGACGGAGGAGGAGCAGCAGACGACCCTTATCATCCGCAGTTCCGGCAAGGGCAGCCATGCACAGGCCGTCGTCCATGTGGACGTCCGCGCCCGCAAGCACCCCGCCAACCCCGTCCCCGCCTACATGCCCGTGAAGAAGGTCATCACCATTGGAGCGCATCACTTCTGCCACAGGCACGACGCAGAGGGCGCGGCCTTCCGCGTCCTGCCCGGCTATGGCCGCAGCGACAATGCCGTCAAGGTCTATCCCAACACGGCGTCCTTCACGCCCGACGGAGAAGCCCCGTCCCTCACCTACCGTTTCTTTGCCGAGCAGGAGGGCGACTACACCTGCGAGCTGTGGCTCACCCCCACCAGCCCTGTGCAGCCCGGCACACCCATGCGCTGCACCCTGAGTGTCGGTGATGAAAAGCAGCTTGTCACCTGTGTCCCTGCGGATTACCGCGCAGGCGAAAACAGCGACAGGCGCTGGTGCGAGGCGATGGTCAGCCACATCCGCAAGGTGCAGACGGCCATCCGCTGCTCCCGTGGCGTACAGGAGCTGACCCTCGGCGCAGTCGATCCCAACCTGATCCTTGAAAGAATCCTGATTTATCCCGCAGGCCATCAGCTGCCCGAAAGCTACCTTGGCCCTGCAGAAAGCACCTGCCTGTAAACAAAGGAGACATGAACTATGGCCCGTTCAAGACGCTTTGAAATGGACATGACCGTGGGCGCGCTGCTGCCCAAGGTGCTGCTGTTTTCCCTGCCGCTGATCGCATCGAGCATCTTGCAGCTGCTCTTTAACGCCGCCGATATGGTGGTGGTTGGCCAGTGGGCAGGCCCGGAGCCGCTGGCAGCCGTGGGCTCCACGGGCTCGCTGATCAACCTGATGGTCAACGTGTTCATGGGCCTGAGCGTGGGCGGCAGCGTCGTGATCGCCAAGGCCTACGGCGCACATGATCCCGAGGCGGTGCACAAGGGCGTGCATACCTCCATGACGCTGGCGCTGATTGCAGGCATTCTGGTGGCGGTTGTCGGCTTTGTGTTCTGCCGTCCGCTTCTGCAGTTGATGGACAACCCTGAGCTGGAGCTGGCTACGCTGTACATGCAGATATACTTCCTCGGCATGCCCGCCAACATGGTATACAACTTCGGCGCCGCCATCCTGCGCGCCGTGGGCGATACCCGCCGTCCGCTGATCTACCTGTTCATCGCAGGCGTGGTGAATGTCGTGCTGAACCTCATCATGGTCATCGTGTTCCACCTGAGTGTCTCAGGCGTGGCGGTGGCGACGGTGGTGAGCCAGATCGTCAGCGCAGTGCTGGTGGTCACCTGCCTGATCCGCACCACTGGCGGCGTGCACCTGGATATCAAGAGCCTGCGCATCCACAAGCGCCAGCTGGGCGAGATCCTTCGCGTGGGTCTGCCCGCAGGCCTCCAGGGCAGTTTGTTCTCCATCTCCAACGTGCTCATCCAGTCCTCGGTGAATTCCTTTGGTTCCATCGTCGTGGCAGCCAACTCCGCCGCGGGCAATCTGGAGGGCTTTGTCTACACCTCCATGAATGCCATCCATCAGGCCGCGCTGACCTTCGGCAGCCAGAACCTTGGCGCAGGCCGCATCGACCGCGTCAAGCGCAGCATGTGGGTCTGTTTGGGCACGGTCACGGTGATCGGCATTGTGATGGGCAATCTCTTCTACCTCGCAGGCGCACCGCTGCTCTCGCTGTACAACAATAACGCCCAGGTCATCCATTACGGCCTGATCCGAATGGCCTACATCCTGCCCCTTTATTTCCTGTGCGGCCTGATGGACGTGATCGTGGGTACCCTGCGCGGCATCGGATACGCCATCATGCCCATGATCGTCAGCCTCACGGGCGCATGCCTGTTCCGCGTCGTGTGGATCTACACCATCTTCGCCGCCGATCCCACCCTGGATACGCTCTACATCTCCTATCCCATCTCCTGGGGCCTCACCTTCGCCGTGCACATGCTGTGCTACGCCTTCATCGCACGCAAGAAGCTGAATGGTTACCTCAAAGCCTGACCCTGCTGCGGATGTGCTGTTGCGCATCCGCTTTTTGTATTTTTCGGACAAATTTCCGCCATAACAAAGCAAAATCTGCGTAGTCACATCATATTCTTCCTGTTATGATGAAAAAAACAGTCGTTATGCGGAGGTGTTCCGTCATGGCCGCTAATCCAATTCTGTATGCCGATTATCCCGATCCCGACGTTATTTGCGTACATGAGACCTACTACATGATCTCCACCAGTATGCACATGTTTCCCGGCGCGCAGCTTTTGCGCTCCTACGACATGCTGCACTGGGAGCACTGCGCCTACGTCTACGATATCCTGGGTGAAACGCCCCAGCAGCGCATGGACGGCGGCCACATCTACGGGCGCGGCATGTGGGCCGCGACGCTTCGCCACCACGGCGGGCTATTCCATGTGGTCTTCACATCCAATGATACCCACCAGGCCTATCACTACACCGCCAAGCAGGCCGAGGGCCCCTGGATGCGCCAGCCCATGACCGGGTTCTGGTATGACCCATCGCTGCTCTTTGACGGCGGACGGGTGTACATCGCCCATGGCAACCGCACCATCCGCATCACCGAGCTGACGGATGACCTGTCCGCACAGAAGCCTGGCGGCCTTGACCGGGTCGTCGTGGTCGATACGTGCGAGGGCCTTGGCTGGGAGGGCTCCCACCTGGTGCACATCGGGGATTGGTATTATCTTTTCTGCATCCACTGGGCCAAGGGCGGCATGCGCGCCATGGGCTGCTTCCGCGCGCATTCACTGGAGGATGACTTCACCGGCGGCGCCTTCATGGAGCTTGACCTGGATGACCGCCATGCCGGCGTGGCCCAGGGCGGGCCGCTTCAGGCAGCGGATGGCACCTGGGTGCTGCTGCTCTTCCAGGATCACGGCGCGGTGGGGCGCATCCCGGTGGTGGTTCCCTTCCGCTGGGAGGACAGCTGGCCCGTGGTCGAAAGCATACCCAAGCAGCTTGAGCTGCCCTCCTTCCGCCCGGGATACGAATACGCGCCCCTGTACACCCGCCACGACCTGGGGCCGTATCCCCTTTCGCCCCTATGGCAATGGAACCACGAGCCCCATCAGGAGCTGCTTGACACCCACCACGGCCTGCGCCTCACCACCGACCGTCTGGCCGCCAACTGCACTGAGGCTATCAACACCCTGACTCAGCGATGCTTTGGGCCGAAATACACGGCAAACGTATGCCTCCACCCGGAGGACATGAACATCGGTGACTATGCAGGCATCTGCGCCCTGCAGGGTTGCTTTGCCCAGCTGGCGGTCACCCGCCGGGAGGATGGGTTCCGCCTCGTCTATACGCGCAGGGACACAGCAAGCGGCGAAATCATCACGGAGGCCGAACTCCCTCTGGAGGTCTGCTGCCTGCAAGCCGCTTTTGACTTTAACACCGACACAGTACAGTTCTTTGCCCTCTCGGACGATAAGGGCTGGGTAAAGGTGGGTCAGCCGCACCGGCTTGTCTACCGTCTCGACCACTTCATGGGCTGCCGCGTCGGCCTGTTCATGTATTCCACCATCGAAACCGGCGGCAGCGCCTGGTTCACCGGATTCACCTGTCATGTTGAGGAGGAAAAAGAATGAAGCGTATCCTGATCATCCTGTTCGCCCTGCTGCTATGCCTGTCCGCGGCACAGGCGGAGGACCTGAATTACGTTTCCGACTTCTCCACCACCACCGACGGCTGGTATGGCCGCGGCTGCGTGGTCATGCTTACCAAGGAGGGCCTGTACACCGCGGGCCGCACCGCCACCTGGAACTCCCCCGGGCGCCCCTTCAACCTGGCAGCGGGCGCAACCTACGAGATCTCCGTGGAGGTCAAGCAGGTGAAGCTCGATTCCGGACGCTTTATCCTGTCCGTGGAGCATGCCAAGGACGGCACGACCACCTACGAAAATCTGGGCAGCACGGACGTCTCCAACGGCGAGTGGACGACCATCTCCGCCATCTGGACAGCAGGGGACTATGACACCTACATCCTCTATATCGAGGGCGGCGAAAAGGACACGCCCTTCACCATCCGCAACTTCGCCATCACCGGCGCAGCGCCCGTCCCTCAGGAGGAGGCCCCGCGTGAGCCCTTCGTCATGCCCGAAACCAGGGAGGAGTTGACCACCCTGTTCGACGGGCTCGCCCTGAACGCCTCCTACAAGCAGGATGGGCAGAACAATCCCCTCTTCACCCAGCGTTTCGGCGCCGATCCCGGCGTACTGGTCTGGAACGACCGCCTCTATGTGTATTCCACCAACGATGTGATCGAATACAATGCCGACGGCACAGTGAAGGAGAACAGCTACGGTCAGGTCAACAAGATCAACTGCATCTCCTCCGCCGACCTGGTGAACTGGACGGATCACGGCGCGATCCCGGTAGCGGGCGCGCGCGGCATCGCCACCTGGGCCAGCAACTCCTGGGCTCCCTGCGCAGCGCATAAGGTGATTGACGGCAAGGACAAATTCTTCCTCTACTTCTGCAATGGCGGCAACGGCGTGTCCGTACTCACCGCAGACGACCCCGCAGGCCCCTGGACAGATCCGCTGGGGCATGGCCTCATCACCCGTTCCACCCCTAACTGCGCCAATGTCGTCTGGCTCTTTGACCCTGCAGTCTTTGTGGATGCCGACGGCACGGGCTATCTGTACTTTGGCGGCGGCGTCCCGGAGGGACAGCAGGCCAATCCCGGCACCATCCGCTGCGTGCAGCTGGGCAAGGACATGATCTCCATCGTCGGCGAGCCCCAGGTGATCGACGCGCCCTATGTCTTTGAGGACAGCGGCATCAACCGCATCGGCGACACCTACTACTATTCCTACTGCTCCAACTGGCAGACCGAGGGCAATACCCTTGGCATGTCCAGCGGCGCTATCCAGTACATGACCAGCCAGAGCCCCATGGGACCCTTCACCTATGCGGGCGAGCTGTTCCCCAATCAGGGCAAATTCTTTGGCCTGTGGGGCAACAATCACCACAGCATCGTCGAGTTCAAAGGCGTGCACTATCTGGTGTATCACAATCGTCCGGTGGAAAAGGCCATGGGCATCACCGGCAACTACCGCAGCCCGCAGCTCGACGTTCTGACCGTCAACAGTGACGGCTCCATCACCTCCGTCACCGGCACGATGAAGGGCGTCAGCCAGCTGGAATCCCTTGACCCCTACCAGCGCGTATCCGCCCGGACGATGTACCGCCAGGCCGGCCTCAACATCACCGGCTATGCGGACGCAGCCCGTACCGCCGCCACCACCGGCGACTGGCTGCAGGTCAAAGGCGCGGCGTTCACCTCCGGCGCGGCCCGTTTCACCCTCTGTGCCTCCAGCGAGATGGGCGGCGCCGTGCGCGTGCTCTGTGGCGGCTTGAAGGGCGACGTCCTGTGTGAATTCACCATCCCCGCAAGCGATGCTGCGGAATACACGGTTGACTGCGCCTCCGTCAGCGGCATAACCGATGTGTATCTCGTCTTTGCAGGCGACGTAACTGCGAACTGGTGGCAGTTCACGGCGGAGTGATCCACAAAACCAATCAAAGAACGCTGCGATGGCATTCAAACCGTCGCAGCGTTCTTCCTATGAGTCAGAAGGAGCATGATTCCCACAGCGCATCCAGCAGCGCCGCGATGTTGTCCTCGGAATACTCAATTTCCGCAGAATACATACGGGCCAGCTCTGCGCAGTCCGCCAGCGTGCAGCCCTCCCGGGATGCACACAGCGCCATCAGCATCTGCACCGACAGCACGCAGAGCATCACCCTGCCCGGTATGTCGCTATCCTCCAGCGCGCCGGGCAGATGGCGATACAGCAGATACACGGTGAACTGCTCAAAAGCAGCAGACAGGTGCTCCGGCGGTGCAGCCTCCCGCAGGGTGTCCAGCACCACATCCCATGCAGGATCAAGGCGCTCCAGCGCGCGATACACCGCAATCCAGTCCCGCTCAGGGATGGCAGCGTCCACGCTTTCCAGCATGATTTGCAGCCTCGACACGACGGGCTGCCGCCTGTCCTGGGCAATGCTGATCAGCGCCTCACGCCGTTTTAGCAGCGCCGCCTCACTCTCCGGCAGCACTTCCTTCCCGCCGTCATCCTCCAGGGTGACGAGCCGCACCGGCTCCTCCCGGCCCAGCACCAGAAGCGCCGCCGCCTCGCAGCAAAGGCCGAGGCCGATCTCCGTCCTGTCCGCAAAGAAGCTGCGGAAGCGCGGGTGGTCGGCGCAGATCTGGCACAACGTCTCCTCCCCGCAAGCGGTGATGAGGTCGCATAACCCGTTTTCATTCAGCATGGGGCAGCGCTCATCCCCGTCAAGGCGAAACCACGCACCTGCGTCCGTATCCTCAATAGCGGCATTCAGCCGCTGGCCAAAGGCACCGGAGATGCGGCGGTAGCGTTCACGGCTTGACGGGTCAATATCGATCTCCCAGCCGATGCAGCAGGAGTGGCGGCACCTGTCCGCAATGCAGCGAAAGGCCGGGTAATAATCCGGTGCAATCAGCCGCATAGTCCCTCCACAAGCGAGGCTGCGAAGGCCCGCACGGTCACATCCTGCGGGTTTTCCCACAGCCGGAAGGTCATATGGGGCACGTCCTCCTGTTCCCACAGCAGACACAGCCGCTGGCAGCGCTCGGTGTTGTCTATCATCTGCACCACGGGGGTGGAGCAGGCCGTATTTTCACAGTGGGCCGTCTGAATCAGCCGGTACCACACGGGCGTAGTGTACTCCTCCTGCGCAAATGCCTTCAGCCAAGGGTGCTGTGCATTGATGCAAAGGCCAAGGGTGCCGATGGGCAGGGGCTTGCCCATGCTCTGCGAAATGCTGCGGAACATGGGATAGCACCAGAAATCGCTGGCGTAGGTCGCGGGCAGCTTACCCTCTTCGTCAGGGATGACGATGGCGGGGACGGTGCTGGCTCTTGCTTCCTCGGCGGATTGGACGAAGGCCACACGCCTGCTGCCCATGACGATGCCGCTGCTGGTGATTTCAACCTCCTTTAGCGGGAAGACCCACAGGTCATACGCATTGACCGTACCATCCGCAAGACTCAACCGGACGGTCACCCTGCGGGGCTGATCGGCGCTGACCCTGCCCAGCGTCACTGGCACAGGAGCCGTCAGGCGGCCCTTGCGCTGTCCCAGCGGTACGTCGCAGGCAGCCAGCAGCGCTTCACCCTCCAGCAGCTCGCAGCGGACGCTCTCATGCACCCTGCGCGGATCACATTCGCTGACCTGCACCATCAGGCGTACCTCGTCGCCGCTTTGCAGCACAAAGCGCTCAAACAGGCCCAGCACCACCGTGGAAGCACAGAACTGCCGCCACTTTTCCGGCGTGATCAGCCCCTTGGATTCCATCAGCGCATTCAGCACGCCCACCAGCGCGGTACCCTGGCCGGAGAAATCCTGCAGATCAAGGAGCTGGAAGCCGCTGAGTTCCGACGTGCGCAGGAAGGTCTCGATCTCCCGGCGATAACACTCGATGGCCAGCTTGCCCGAGGCATGGAAGAAGCGCTTATGGTCATCCCACAGCCCGGCCTTTTGCAGCCGTTCCTGGAAGACCTCGAAATTGCGGGCCTTGAGCGGGCCGGTATAATGCCCAATCTCATCAAAATCAGGATAGAATTCATATTGACCAACCTCATGGCTGATCACCGGCACATCGGGCACGAAGGCCTGTGCAGATTCCGCTTCCACCTCTTTCACGCCCGTACCGTACTGGATGAGCACCTTGCCCGCCTTGCCGGTTGCATCGGTGACGGTCTCCGGCGCGATCATGTGGTCATAGCTGTACACAGACTCCGGTTCGGTGGTCTGCACAATGCCCTGGGGCGCGTCGCACATGGCATAGCTGCCGCGGATGAGGCGCTCACCGCTCAGGCGCACGCCCACGAAGACGTCCTCCTCTTTGAGCACCTCCGGCACCCACTGGAAGTTGTTCGCACCGGAAATGTAGAGCTTATCCGGGTCGTCGGCGCGATAGTCGGCCAGCATGGCATTGAGCGCCTGCTTGGAGCCCCACAGCTCGTTGCCCATCGAAAGGAACACGAAAGACGGATGATGCCCGAACTCCTTCAAAATGCGGAAGCCCTCTTCGATCAGGAACTTGCGCTCAGCCTCGTCATACCCCTCCTCGCCCTCATCGGCAACGGTACCCCAGAAGGGCAGCTCCGGCGACATGACAATGCCCAGCTCATCCGCTGCGGTAAAGGCAGCATCCGGCGGACAGCAGGTATGGAAGCGGTAGTGGTTGATGCCGTAATCCCTGGCCGTCTGGAGCACGCTGCGCCAGCTGTCCACATCGGTGGGCGCATAGCCCGTCAGGGGGAAGATCAGCCCGTCGTGCTTGCCGCGCAGGAACACCTCCCGCCCGTTGCAAAGGAGCCTGCGTCCCTCGGCAGCGAATCTTCGCAAGCCGAAGGTGGTTTCGTACACATCGCCGTCCACATCGATGGACAGGGTGCGCACATTCGGCTCAAACTCGTCCCACAGGGCCTCGTCGCCGCGCAGAGGGCATACGCCATCCAGCCTGCCGCAGGCAAAGGGGAGCAACTGCTCCATCTGCCCCGGCAGCGCCACGGAGGCCATGCCGCTTTCAGCGCCCAGAACATCCGCCCGGATACGCAGCGCGCCGCGCCCGAGGTCCGCATTCACCCGGATGCCCGTCACAATGGTCTTTGCCACCGTCAGGCTGATTTCACCCGTGACGCCGTTCCAGTTGCTCTGGGTGTCCTGGCTGGTCAGGTGACCGCCCCGGGTGGGATAATCGGTATTGTCCACACGGATGATCAGGGTGTGCGTTCCTGCCGCGATCTCCGGCAGTACATAGCGGTGGGGCGCACAGAGGCTGTCCTGGCTGCCGATGCGCATTCCGTCCAGCCATACAGTGGTCTTGCGGGTACGCTCCAGTGTCAGCAGCACCTGGCAGCCCGTCCAGTCCTCCGCCTCGAAGGTGCGCATGAACCACGCATAGCCTTCAAATTTGTGCGCATCAGTCAGGAAATAGGTTTCCCGGGCCGGATTTTCCGGGCCAAGTCCAGCAGCCGAGGTGGTGCCGGGAAGCATCATGCGCTCCGGATACAGCGACGGTAATACGTCCTTCTTCTCCGCGTCCAGCGCGACCTGCCACTGCCCGCTCAGATCGATCTTCATACGTTATCCTCCGATATTTTCATCAACGATCCCCTTGTATTGCCAGTCTTTCGACCAGCGTGTCAGCGGCACAGGGCTGCCCACCGCCATGCGTCCGAGCACCTGCTCGCCGATGGAGGCAGCGGGCGTTTCCGTGCACATGCGCACCGCATCCGCCGGAGCGATGCCAAAATGGTGAATCAGGTGATGCAGCGCCTGGGGCATCGTGAGCACCGATCCTGCCAGCGTGCCATCCGCCAGACGCGCCTCGCCTGCGCGCACCGTTACCGCCTGACCGCCCAGCGTGTATGAGCCATCCGGCATGCCCGCTGCCTCCATAGCATCGGTGATAGCCACCGCGCGGCGGCTTCCCTTGGCGCGGCACAGCAGCTTCACCACATCCGCATGCAGATGCACGCCATCCGCGATGACCTCCGCATACAGCCGGTCATCCACCAGCGCTGCGCCGGGTACGCCCGGGGCGCGGTGATTCAGGGGCGACTGGGCATTGAAGGTATGGGTCACATGGGTGGCGCCCCAGTCAGCGGCAAGGTGCGTCTGCTCCGCCGTGGCCGCCGTGTGCCCCAGGGATACGGTCACGCCTGCCTCCGCCACCCGGCGGATGAACGCCTCCGCCCCCGGCAGCTCCGGGGCAATGGTCACGATGCGAACCGTGTGCATATCGCCCGCCATATCGCAGAAGGCTGTCCAATCCGGGTTTTGCAGCCAGGCCGCCTGCTGTGCTCCCGCCCGCGTCGACTGCAGGAAGGGCGCCTCCATATGCGCACCCAGCACCTGCGCGCCCCTTGCCTCGGGATGGGTCATCACCGCACGGATGGCCTCCATCGCGCGGCGGGTATCCGCTGGCGGTGCAGACATCGTCGTGGGCAGAAACGCCGCCACGCCCGCCTGATACAGCGCGCGGCTCATGGCACGAAGCGCGGCCTCGCCCTGCATCGCATCATGCCCCTGGCAGGCATGGATGTGCACATCCACAAAGCCCGGCAGCAGATAATCGCCCTCCAGGCTGATCACAGACTCGCCTTCCCTTGCCGCAAGGCCTGCACCCAATGCGGCAACACAGCCATCCTCCACCCGGATGGACATATTCGCACACCATTGCTCCTGCACCCAGACCGTTGCATCCGTCAGCAGCATCATGATCCCTCCCTTTTGCTGTACACCATTATAGCAACCTGCTCCGTGAAAGTCACGACAAAATCGAAAACAAGCACAAATTCTGTACAAATTTGAAAATTCGTTCATATTCGGTTGAAAAAAGAGGAGTATCCTTTATAATGGTAATGGTAAAAAGGAGGCTATCAGAAATGCTTACTCGTATTAAAATGGCCCTTGTGCGCTTCATGCAGGGGCGCAATGGCATCGACAACATCGGTTATCACGCCCTGTGGGGCGGCATTATCACCAGCTTATTGGACACCTTCCTGGGCCCAGGTCTGCTGGGACTGGCGGGGACGGTGCTGTATGTGTATGCCATCTGGCGCATGATGTCCCGCAACACCGCCAAGCGCCAGGAAGAAAACCGTCGCTATGTGCAGTTCACAGGCAAAATCGGCAAGGAGGTACAGCAGTTCTTCCTGCGCCTTAAGGGCATGAAGACCTACAAATACTTCCGCTGCCCCAGCTGCAAGAACCGTCTGCGCCTCAAGCGCGGCAGCGGCGAGAAGCACATCACCTGCCCGGTGTGCAAGCACCAGTTTGACCAGAAGGCGTGACGGCATGTTTGGCTACGTTCGACCCAATATCCAAGACCTGAGTGAAACGGATACCGCACGCTACCGCGCCCACTACTGCGGGTTGTGCCGGAGCCTTGGCAAGCGACACGGCGCAGCGGGACAGCTGGCGCTGACCTTTGACCTGACTTACCTGACGATCTTCCTGGCATCCCTGTACGAGCCGGAGGAAGCCACCGGCCAGAGCCGCTGCGTGCCTCACCCCATGAAGGAGCACCCCTGGGCGACCTCCTCCATCACGGACTACGCGGCGGACATGACCATCGCGCTGACATGGCACAAATGCCGCGACGACTGGCAGGATGACCGCAACATCGCCGCCCGGGGCTACGCCGCGCTCCTCAAAGGCCGCTACGACGCCGTGAAAGCGCAATGGCCGCGCCAGTGCTCGGCCATCGAAAAATCCCTGGCTGAGCTCGGCCAAATCGAGAAGCACCGCGACCCCTCCCCTGATGCAGCCGCCAACTGCTTCGGGCGCCTCATGGCCGCCCTGTTTGTGATGCAGGAGGATTACTGGTCGGGAGCGCTGTACCAATTCGGCGCCTCTCTGGGGCGTTATATCTACATGCTGGACGCCGTATGCGATTATGACAAGGACAGGCGCTCCGGCAGCTACAACCCCGTCATCCTCATGGAGAAAAGGCCGGAGGACATGCGCGATACCCTCGAGCTGCTCCTGGGGGACGCCTCCATCGCCTTTGAAAAGCTTCCGCTTATTCAGGATGAGGTCATCCTCAGGAACATTCTGTATTCCGGCGTATGGCAGGGGTATAATGAATACCTGCAGAAGAAAGAGAAGGACAAGCCCTTGAAGCAAAACAACAAGGAAGGCGAGGTGAACGGCCATGGTGAATAATCCCCATCAGCTGCTGGGCGTATCGGAAAATGCCACGCAGGATGAGATCAAGCGCGCCTACCGCCGCAAGGCCAAGGAGTGCCACCCTGACCTGCACCCCAACGATCCCAACGCAGCCCGCAAGATGAATGAGCTCAACGAAGCGTATGACATGCTCATGAATCCGGATAAATACGCCAGGCGCCAGCAGCAGCAGAATCCCTACGGCCAGAGCTACAGCAATCCCCATGGGCAAAGCGGCAGCTACGGACAGAGCAGTTATGGCCAGCAGGGCAGTTCCTACGGTCAGCGCCAGCAGGGCAGCTATCAGGGCGGCAGCGGCTATGGCGGCTGGCAGAGCGACTTCGGCGGCTTCGGCTTTGAAGACCTCTTCGGCTTTGGCGGCTACCAGAGCACGCAGGTCAACCCGCCCACGGAGCAGCCCGGCGACAGCGAGCTGGTGCGCCAGGCCATCCGCTGCATGCAGATGCGCCAGTACCCTGCCGCTATCCAGCATCTGCAAAACGTCGTCAGCACCCAGCGCAACGCCCGGTGGTACTACCTCTCCGGCGTGGCCAACCATGGTGCAGGCAACAGCATCCAGGCTGTGGAGCACATGACCCGCGCCTGCCAGATGGATCCCAACAACGGCCTGTACCACACGCTGCTGCGCCAGTACCGCCAGGCCGGGCAGACCTACACCACCAACGCACAGGGGCATAACCGCGGATTCTTCGATCCCAACCAGCTGTGCCTGTACTGCTGTCTGATGCAGATGTGCTGCCCGTACCGGTTTATGTGCTGCTGATGCAGCCTGACACGGGCATGTGATCGCGTAAACAGAAAGGACAAAACCATTATGAGCAAAGTGATCGGTATCGACCTTGGCACGACCAACAGCTGCGTCTCCGTTGTGGAGGGCGGCGTGGCGACGATTATTCCCAATGACAAGGGGGAGCGCACGACGCCCTCGGTGGTGGCCTTCACGGACAGCGGCGAGCGGCTGGTGGGCAGCGCGGCGCGCCGCCAGGCAGCAGTAAACGCCAGCCGCACGGTTGCCTCCGTCAAGCGCCACATGGGTACGGACTGGCGCACAGAAATCGGTGGCAAGAGCTACAATCCCCAGGAGATCAGCGCGATGAGTCTGCGCAAGCTCCGTCAGGATGCCGAGGCATACCTTGGCGAACCCGTGACAGACGCCGTCATCACCGTGCCGGCATATTTCAACGACATCCAGCGCCAGGCCACGAAGGATGCTGGCCGCATCGCGGGGCTGAATGTCAAGCGCATCATCAACGAGCCCACCAGCGCGGCGCTGGCCTATGGCCTTAACAACGGCGCGGCGCAGAAGATCATGGTCTATGATCTGGGCGGCGGCACCTTTGACGTGTCCATCATCGAGATCGGCGACGGCGTAATCGAGGTGCTGGCCACCTCCGGCGACAACCACCTGGGCGGCGATGACTTTGACGAGCGCATCGTCCGCTGGATGTGCGGTGAGTTCATGCGCACCGACCGTGCCGACCTCACCCGCGACGCAGCCGCCATGGTGCGCGTGCGCGAGGCCGCCGAGCAGGCCAAGAAGGAGCTCTCCAACTCCGAGATGGCCGCCATCAATCTGCCCTTTATCACCCAGGTGAACGGCACCCCCGTGCATCTGGACATGACGCTGACCCGCGCCAAATTCAACGAACTGACCCGCGATCTGGTCGAGCGCACGGAAGGCCCCGTCCGCAGTGCCCTGAGCGATGCAGGCATCGCCGCCAGCGAACTGGGCCGCGTGCTGCTGGTGGGCGGCTCCACCCGCATCCCCGCCGTGCAGGAGAAGGTGCGGCAGCTCACCGGCATGCAGCCCTCCAAGAATATCAACCCCGACGAATGCGTCGCGCAGGGCGCCGCCATCCAGGGCGACACCCTCAACGAAACCACGACCCTGACCAACTCCACCGGCATCCTGCTGCTGGATGTGACACCCCTGTCCCTGGCCATCGAAACTGTAGGCGGCGTGGCAACCCGCGTGGTGGAACGCAATTCCACATTGCCCGTGCACTATTCACAGGTCTTCACCACGGCCGGTATGTTCCAGTCCTCGGTGGAAATCCACGTCCTGCAGGGCGAACGCCCCATGGCGCGGGATAACAAGACCATCGGCAAGTTCAAGCTCAAGGGCATCAAGCGCGCCATGGCAGGCGTGCCGAAGATCGAGGTCACCTTCGACATTGACGTGAACGGCATCCTCACCGTCTCCGCCCGCGATCAGGAAACCGGTGCGGCGCAGTCCATCACCATCACGGCGAATGAAAAGATGTCCGAGGCGGAAATCCAGCAGGCCATCCGCGATGCGGAGCAGTACGCCGCCCAGGATAGCTTCCGCCGCGGCCTGATGCAGACCCTCAATGACGCCCAGATGCTGGTCAATCAGGTATCGATGGCCCTGGGCAAGGCCGGAAAGCAGCTGGACAAGGACGAAAAGAAGCGCGTCAAAGACGACGAATCCGCCCTGCGCAAGCTCATCTCCCGCGCCAAGCCCGACAAAATGTCCGAGCAGGATCTCTCCGACATCAAGGCCGCCATGGAGGTTCTTCGCGGCAGCAGCGTACATGTGATTCATTTGGCGAATAATATGGGGGATGCGCAGTGAGGGCAGAGGCGCTGTCCCTGCACCCCGCCAGGGACGCTGTCCCTGGACTCTGCCCAAGGGACATTCGCCCCCTAAGAACCCCTTTTCGCAATTGAGTTGATTGCCTCCGGTCAAAGTTGCGCACGCGTGATTGTTGAGATAATGAAGGCTACATGTACTATGTTGATCACGCTTTGGCTCGACTCCCCTACGGTCGTCTTGTGTCGCTCGCAGCCTGCGTGTACCCTTGTTACAGCAGGAGGCAGCCGCCCCTCCCGCGGAGGTACGGGAGTAAGGGGTTACT
Source organism: Clostridia bacterium (assembly GCA_017481825.1). Lineage (GTDB taxonomy): Bacteria > Bacillota > Clostridia > Christensenellales > Aristaeellaceae > UBA11524. Next base: position 49,987 of record JAFUOR010000004.1, on the reverse strand, counting down.
AAAACCTTCCCGCCACCGGGGCTCCCGGCTCTGAGGAAGGCGGCAGCGCTCTTGCGCGATGATGGAGGGATCCCCTCTACCTGAAAGCACCTCAAAACAAAGGACTGATAACCATGAAAAAGCACCGCAGGCTTCTCTCCGCACTCCTCGTCGTAATCGGCGTCATCGCCATCTGCGCAGGCGGCGTCATGCTCTACGCCAGCGATTATTATTCTCCCTCCGAAGACGCGCTGGCCGCCCTGGCCACCACAGAGACCGTTACTGTTCGGCGCACGGACGACGGCCTGGTCTTCCTCCCTGCCGAACCGGCTGCGGGTTTCATCTTCTACCCCGGCGGCAAGGTGGAGCACACGGCCTATGCGCCTCTGATGCGCGCCCTGGCCGAAGAGGGCATTCTCTGCATCCTGACGGATATGCCCCTGCGCCTTGCCGTGCTGGACATGGACGCAGCGGCAGGGCTGAGCGCCCAGTACCCTCAGGTAACCCGCTGGTCGATCGGCGGTCATTCCCTGGGCGGCGCGATGGCGGCCTCCTATGCGGCGGAGAATCCCGATGAGTTCGATGGCCTGGTGCTGCTGGCGGCCTACTCCACCGCCAAGCTGCCCGAGGAGGGCATGGCCGTAGCCTCCATCTACGGCACCGAGGACAAGGTGCTGGCGATGGATAAGTATGAGCAGTACCGCACGAACCTTCCCGTTCACACCGTGGAGACGGTGATCCCCGGCGGCAACCACGCGCAGTTCGGCTGCTATGGCGCACAATCTGGCGACGGCGCGGCTGCCATCACCGCGCAGGAGCAGATTGAGGCAACGGTAGCAGCGTGTCTGGGTGTACTGACGGGTATCGAAAATTAAAAACAGCGGCCTCTTCTGTCAGAAGGCAGAAGAGGTTTTTGCTTGCATTTTGCGCATCCCCATGATATAATTTACAAACATTCGTTCTCCAAGAGGTGCTCTATGATCATCCAGACCGGCCTCCGCACCGATATCCCCGCTTTCTATACGCCCTGGTTCCTGCGCCGCCTTGCGGAGGGCTTCGTCCTCGTGCGCAGCCCCTACAATCCGGCGCTCATCACCCGATACCGTCTTGCCCCGGACGTGGTGGACTGCATCGGCTTTTGCACCAAGAATCCCGCGCCCCTGCTGCCCCATATGGACGCGCTTGCGCCCTATGGACAGTACTGGTTCGTGACCATCACGCCCTACGGCACGGACATTGAGCCAAACGTTCCGCCCAAGGAGCAGGTAATGGCGGATTTTCGCCGCCTGGCCAGCATCATCGGGCCGGACTGTGTGGCTTGGCGCTATGACCCGATTCTGCTGAACGACACCTACACCACCGAGCGTCATTTGGCGGACTTCACCACCATGTGTGAAGCCCTTGAGGGCGCAACGCACACCTGCGTCATCTCCTTCATCGACCTATACCAGAAGGTGAAGCGCAACTTTCCGGAAATCCGCGCCGTCGCCAAAGAGGATCGCCTCCTGCTGGGCCGGGAGATGGCCGCCATCGCCCGCGCTCACGGCATGAACCTCAAGGCCTGCCATGAGGGCGTCGAACTGGCCGGATATGGTGTGGACTGTGCCGGCTGCATGACGCTTTCCACCTATGAAGCCGCGTTGGCCTGCCGCCTCAAGGCGCCCCGCCAGCCTTCCCGCAGTCGGGACTGCGCCTGTCACCTCACCTGCGACATCGGCGCCTATAACACCTGCGCCCATCTGTGCCGGTATTGCTATGCCAACCACGATGCGTCTTCCGTCCATCGGGCCATGGCACAGCACGACCCACGCTCACCCCTGCTCATCGGACACGTCATGCCGGAAGATCGCATCCATGAAGCGAAGCAGGAAAGCTGGCGGGACGGGCAGATGAGCCTCCTTTCGCTGCTGTAAAAGGCAGGCCGCGCCTCCCAGAGCGCGGCCTGCCTTGTTTATAGTGCGAAAAGGATCTCCTGCATCCTTTTCATCGCCCGTTCATCGCAATTCTTCATCCGGTCGATCATCCCGGCAAAGGCCCGGCGCACCTCCGGCTCAGCCAGTCGGCGGATCTGCTTTTCGCCACGCTCCCAGCCTCCCAGCATCGGCACCATCTCCTGCCAGAGAATCTCCGACACATCCTCGAAGGCCTTCGCCACGGCATTCAGCCCCTCCGCATGGGCCGGATGCTGCTCCGCCATGGCATGCAGATATTTCGCTGCATTGTGCCGGCCATCGGAGAGGCAGTCCATCGCATCGCCATGGCACATCATGCGCTCTACCAGCAGCGGCAGCACCGCACCAGCAGGGAATTCGCGGTCACTGAGCAGCGCGGCCTTCCACGCATCATAGGCTGCAACGCCTTTGGCATGGGTACCGTCCATGCGCCCGGTGAGCACCTCCACCGCGTTTTGCAGCACCTCCCGCAGCGTCAGGGGGGCTGCATCGCCATCCATGGCAATCAGACCGATGGTGTCGGGATTTTCCCACCATGCGCTGGTGATGAAGTAGCCGTTTTCGGCAAAGCTCACCGCCGCGCGGTTCTCCGGGTATTCCTGGAATACATTCCAGCCCAGCAGTGCTTCCCCCTGATATCCGGCAATAACGCAGGCCTCCGGCGGGCCGATAATGCCCAGACCGATGACCGGATTGCCCGCATCGATCTCCCGGCGGATCAGCGTAAGGAATTCACCCTTCGCCGTCTCCTGCGTACGCTTAAGGATTCGGCAGCCCCTTCCCAGGGCGCGCATGCCGCAGGCAAACATCTTCTCAGGATCGTCAAAGGCAAACACCGCATCCACATTGCCGCCATCCCATTCTGCCGTGTTCCATGTCAGGCGGAAGGCCGCGCCGCTTTCAGCCATGATGCGGGCATAATCAACATCCAGCCCCAGGTATTGCCCGCAGGAGCGCAGGCACATCGGGTAGGGCGTGCAACCCTCCTGTCCATAGGCTACCTTCGGCACACCGTAGAGCATTCCCTGTTCGTTCATTTACTTTGCTCCTCTCTTTTTTTCGGCAGAGCCGGCCCGTATACACCTGCGCACAGCTTCACCCGGGCAAGGGGCAGACGCGCTGCGCGAAAGGCCGTAGGCGTATAGCCCGTGAGCCGGCGAAACGTCCGGGAAAACACATCCCGGCTGGCATATCCGTATTGCAGCGCCACATCCAGCACCGATGCATCCGTATGCAAAAGCATCTGCGCCGCATGGGCCATCTGCCGCTCCTGCACATAGCGGACAAGGGGCTTACCCGTCTGATTGCGGAAAACCTCCCGCACATGGGGCAGCGAAAAACCCGTGTGCACCGCAATGTCACCCAGCGATACTTCACCCTGCACGCGGCTTTCCACATACATACACACCGACCAGATCAGCACATAATGATCCATCGTTCGTTCCTTTCTTCGCTTCGAAGCATCACCAGTATAGCACATCCGCATGTCTTACGCACGACGATTTTGAGGAAGCCTCCGCCCTGCTGACAGTTGAATAATCCGGCCATGAATTTTTCCATATGGGCAATGGCATATTTGTTGCAGCCGTGCTATCATGTTCGCAAATCTGCAATGGAGGGAGGCTGAATTCCCCATGCATCCCATGATCTTCTGCTGCCTTGGCGACAGCATCACCAGCGACCAGGTGACGGGCATCGGCACCGTCGTGGCCCGCAAGCTGGGGGCTGCACAGTGGCTCAATGTCGCCTGCGGATATGCCACCTGCACCGACTGGCATGAGGGCGATACCAACATCACGCCCGTCACCCTTGCGGAGCCCCCCAACACCAACACGGCGGACAACGTACTATCCAATCAGGTGCGGCGCGTGCTGCAGGCAGTAACCCCCACCGGTCAGCCCGTGACGTGGGAGGTAGACGGCGTGTCCTACCGCCTGCCCGGCGTGCTGGGGAAGGAAACGCTTCCTCCGCCGGACGTGATCTACATCGCCATCTCCACCAATGACGGCAATCAGCCCTGCAACACCGTCACGGATGACTTCGATCTTGTGGCGCATCAGTCCTATGGGCAGCTGACGCGGTGCAGCATCGCCTCGGCCCTGCGCTGGGCGCTTGAGACCCTGCATGCCGTCTGTCCGCAAGCGCAGATATTCATCGCCACGCCCCTGCAGACCTGCTGTGACCTCCCCTGGATGAGCCACGAAAGCGGCCTGATCAAGCGCAGCATCATAGACCGGGTGTGCCAGATGAGCGGCGTGCACATCATCGACAGCTTCTACGAGAGCGGCTTTGACACCGCCGTGGCAAAGGATCACGGCGAGGTGCATCCGGATGAGGAGTGGAAGGAACGCATCGCCTGCTTCGTCGCAGAGAAAATCCGTACGGCCCTTGCGTAAAAGAACGTCTGTTTTGTCCTTTCTGACATGAAGTATACCATTTAAGCCGTTGCGCGCGCAACGATTTGGTGCTATACTGTCCCGGACTTCTATGTTACCCGCTCGACACCGACATTACGGAGGAAAAGAGCCGCTATGGAAAACATCAAATGGCTATGGTCCATCATGGACAAAAGGTACCACAAGTGGCACGTCATAGCCCTGTGCATCAGCGCCGTCACCTCTCTGATGCTGCTGATCAACCCGACGCTGACCTCGCGCCTGGTGGATGAGGTCATTGTCGCCCAGAACGTGGAGCCCCTCTTCGGGCTGCTCATCACCATGCTGGTGGTCAAGCTCCTTCGCGAGGGCATGCGCTACTTCATGGTCACGACCCTGGAGCGTACGAGTCAGAATGTGATTTACAACCTGCGCGTGCGCCTGTTCACCCGCTTGCAGTATCAGGATACGCGCTTCTTCGACCGTCACCGCACGGGCGATCTGATGACGCGCATGTCCGCCGATACGGACTGGTGCCGCCATTTCCTGTCCTACATCGACTTCCAGGCCATCGACAGCGTGGTCATGTTCCTGTCCACGTCGATCTACCTGTTCTCGGTGAATCTGAAGCTGGCGCTGGCGCTGGTATGCGTGACCCCCATCCTCATGGTCATCACCAAGTTCTACTCCAAGGGCGTGCGCAAGCTGTTCATGAACATGCGCGAGCGTCAATCGGAAATGAACGCCGCTGCGCAGGAGAACATCGCCGCCAACCGCGTCATCAAGGCCTTTGCCCGTGAGGAGCATGAGAAGGAAGCTTTCGACAAGCGCTCCGGCGCCTTCCGCGATGCGCATCTGGCCATCAACAAGCGCTGGCTGTCCTTCTATCCCTTTATCGAGATTCTCGCCAACACCATGACGCTGATCACGGTGTTCTTCGGCGGCTATCTGATGATGCAGGGCGAGCTCACCGCCGGCGAACTGACGGTGTTCACCAACCTGAGCTGGGCGCTCTCCGTGCCCATGCGCCAGCTGGGTAACCTGCTCAACGACTGGCAGCGCTTCATCACCTGCTCCAACAAGGTCATGGAGCTGGAGATGTCCAAGGCGGATATCGTCGACGCGCCGGACGCCGTGTCCCACGACCGCATCCAGGGCAAGGTCGAATTCCGCCATGTTTCCTTTGCTCATGAGGGCCAGAATGTCCTGACTGACGTGTCCTTTACCGCCCAGCCGGGCCAGACCGTGGCCATCATGGGCCCCACGGGTTCCGGCAAAACAACCCTCATCCAGCTGCTGGCCCGCTGCTATGAGGTCAGGGATGGCGAAATCCTGGTGGATGACTGCCCCATCAAGCGCTGGAAGCTGCAGGAGCTGCGCGACGGCATCGGCACCGCCACCCAGGACGTCTTCCTCTTCTCCGACACCGTGGAGGGCAACATCGCCTTTGGCGACCAGAGCCTGACCGAGGATGAGGTGCACGACTTTGCCCGCCGCGCGGCGGCAGGCGGCTTCATTCAGGAGCTCTCGGAGGGCTATGACACCATCGTGGGTGAGCGTGGCGTGGGTCTGTCCGGCGGACAGAAGCAGCGTATTGCTCTGGCCCGCGCGCTGGCCGTCAAGCCCGGCATCCTCGTCATGGATGATACCACTTCCGCCGTGGATATGGAGACCGAGCAGTACATCCAGCAGCAGCTGCGGGAGCTTCCCTACGACTGCACCAAGATCATCATCGCCCAGCGCATCTCCTCAGTGAAGGATGCAGATCTGATCCTGATTCTCAAGGACGGCGTGGTCACCGAGCGCGGCACCCATGAGGAGCTGCTCCAGACCCGCGGCTATTACTGGGAAACCTACTGCCTGCAAAACGGCATCGACGCAGAAGCAGAAAGGACGGTGAAGTAAGATGGCACGCAACAAGTTTGACGTGGATGAATCCCTCGAATCACCGTTTGACTCAAAGCACCTTGCGCGTGTCCTGCATTACATCGGCCGTCACAAGTGGAAGATGCTCTTCGCTCTGCTGCTCTCCGCCTGTGCATCCGTGGCAGGCCTGTTCTCCCCCAAGATCACCCAGTGGGTGCTGGACGTGGCCGTTCCCAACAAGGATGTGAACATGCTCCTGACCATGGCGGCAGCCTACATCGGCATCGTGGTGGTATCCATCATCTTCACCGTCATCCGCTCCCGCACCATGGCGCATGTTTCGCAGGAAATCATCTACGATATCCGCAAGGATCTCTTCGCCCACCTGCAGCGGCTCCCGTTCTCCTATTATGACAGCCGCCCTGCCGGAAAGATCCTCGTGCGCGTGATCAATTACGTCAATTCCGTATCGGATATCCTCTCCAATGGCATCATCAACTCCATTCTGGAGATCATCAACATCATCTTCATCGTGGTGTTCATGTACTCCACCGAGCCTACCCTGGCCACCATCGTGGTGGCGGGCCTGCCGGTGTTCGTGACCATCATCATGATCCTCAAGCCCCGCCAGCGCAGGGCCTGGCAGAACCAGAGCAACAAGAACTCCAATTACAACGCCTATCTGGCGGAGTCCATCGACGGCGTGCGCGTTTCCCAGCTCTTTGCCCGCCAGGAGGTCAACTGCTCCATCATGCAGCGCCTGGCCACGGCCTGCCGGGCGGCGTGGATCAAGGCCATCTACATCTCCAACAGCGTCTGGCTGTCCTCGGAGATCATCACCCAGATCGTCTTTACCCTCCTGTACCTCGCAGGCGTGTACTGGCTGGGCGGCGAGATCGTGTCCTTCGGCGTGATCCTCGCCATGGGCCAGTACGTCAGCCGCTTCTGGCAGCCCATCACAGCGCTGGCGAACATCTACAACTCCTTCGTCAACAACATGGCCTACCTGGAGCGCATCTTCGAGACCATGGACGAGCCCGTTGTGGTGGATGATAGGGCGGACGCGCTGACCCTGCCCGCCATCACCGGCGAGGTCGCCTTCGACCACGTGAACTTCGGCTACGAGGAAGGGCAGACTGTGCTGGAGGATCTGAACCTTCATGTCCGTGCTGGCGAGAGCGTCGCGCTGGTGGGCCCCACGGGTGCAGGCAAATCCACCATCGTGAACCTGCTGTGCCGCTTCTACAACCTGCGCGGCGGCAGAATCCTCCTGAGCACTGAGGATGGCGCCCAGCACGATGTGACCGACGTGACGCTGCATTCCCTGCGTTCTCAGCTGGGTATCATGCTGCAGGACAGCTTCATCTTCACCGGCACACTGATGGACAACATCCGCTATGGCCGCCTGGACGCCACGGACGAGGAAGTCCGCAAGGCCGCCCAGATCGTGCGCGCGGACGATTTCATCCGCGAAATGCCCCAGCAGTACGCAACCAGCGTCAACGAGCGCGGCTCCAGCCTGAGCCAGGGCCAGCGCCAGCTGATCGCCTTCGCTCGTACACTGCTGAGCGATCCCCGCATCCTGATTCTGGACGAGGCCACCTCCTCCATCGACACCAAGACGGAGAAGCTCCTCCAGGATGGCATTCAGGCGCTGCTCAAGGGCCGCACGTCCTTCATCATCGCCCACCGCCTGTCCACCATCAAGAACTGTGACCGCATCCTCTACATCGGCAACAAAGGCATCATGGAAGCCGGCAGCCATGATGAGCTGATGGCAAAGAAGGGCGCATACTGGGAGCTGTATACCGCTCAGGCCCGGGAGCAGGGCATGTTTTCCTAAAGCAAGCATGAAGTGGTGCTGTCCAATGCGGACAGCACCACTTCTTCAGTCGCTGTAACTCAGCGAAACGCTGTGGATATCCTTCCGTCCCTCCTCGCTGGCGAGGTAGGCCGCCGTCAGAGCCGCATAGGCGATATAGGCATCCTGACCAAGGAAGTACCCCTCCTGTGCCGAACACTGGCACAGGCTCGCCCGCAGCAGGCGGAAGAGCACCGCTTGCACCGTTTCTACGGGCAGTCCCGCTTTTTCAGCAATCTCCACCTCGCTTTTCAGGGACGTAAAAGACAAAAGCCGAAAAACGCGCAGAGCATCCTCGTCCGCCAGCAGGGTCAGCAGCTTTTGCAGACTGCCTGTCTCCGTCTGGCGGACAGCTTCCACCATGAGTTCTCCCGCCAGCAGGATGGTCAACCCACGCGCGTTGCCGATGCGGATGCTCCGGGCTGACACCCGTGCAGAGCCTTTGCCCCCGCATCCCTTGGCAGACACGCCCAGCAGCTCGTCCGCTGAAATGCCCAGCGCCTCGCACAGCTGCGGGATCAGCAGCAGATCCGGCAGACAGTCGCCTTTCTCCCATTTGCTCACCGCCTGGCTGGACACCCCCAGCATCGCGCCAAGCCTCTCCTGGGTCAGGCCGCGCTCCCTGCGCAGGGCACTGACCTTCTCCGATATGGCTCTGTTCATCATCTTTCCCTCCTGGATTTGATGGCTCCATCTTAGCACATTCCGCCGCGGGGATGCAATGACGCATCCTTTTCATCCCTGCAACCGGCGGTTGTGTGGATTTCATCATACGTTCACACGACATTTACATTCGACAAGCAGGAAATTTGCTCTCCTTTGGCGAATGAATATACAAACAATTCGCTACACAACAGGAGGAATTCCCATTATGGCCAACAAGAAGAAGCATGTCAACTACGGTACCGCTGCGGCTCGCCGCCGCAACCAGGAGAAGGCCAAGGCCGCCGAGCAGGCCGCGAAGGAACGCGAGTTCTGGAAGGCCCACGGCAAGCAGATCGCCATCGGCGCAGTGTGCGTGATCGTGGCGATCCTCATCATCTGGCTGGGCCTTAAGTGGTTCCGCGGCCCCGGCGGCTCCATCCCGAACTGGTTCGGCACCCTGCGTAACACCGAAGAGAACTGGATCATCAAGAACACCGGCTCCTCCAGCTCCCCGAAGTACTTCCACCTGGCGGACTTCGACGCACCCGAGGGCTATACGCCGGAAAACTTCTCTTACACCACCGATGATCTGGAGCAGGATCAGTACTATGTGACGAACGATGAGACCGCCACGGTGGAGAGCCTCTACGTCACCGGCATCGCCAATAACGACGCTGCCTCCATGGCCGCCAATCTGGTGATGTACGCCACCATGTACGATACGCAGACCGAGGCCAAGCAGACGACCATCGGCGATTATGACGTGCATTATGCCTATGTCGTCTACGACCAGACCGAAACGGCGGAAACCACCGAGACCACTGAAACTGCGGACGCTGCGGATACCACCGAGGACACCGAGACCTCTGAAACCGGCGATGCTGCCGAGGAGACCGCTGAGGTTGCCGAGACGGAGACCATCGCTTACAGCAGCCTGAGCATGTACATCGATGCACCCGCTGACTCCAGCGTTCTGGTGCTGCTGAACTCCCATGTTGTGCCCACCGCTGAGGTTCCCACCGAGGAGCAGTTGCTGGCGGAGGCCGAAGCCATCCTGGCCAACCTGACCATCGCGGAGTAATCCCATACATCCATTGGCGGCAGTCTGCATGGCTGCCGCCATTTTCCATAGCTGATAACAAAAACAGGGCTGACGCACATTTTCTGTGCGCCAGCCCCGCTGCTTTTAGTCGTTTTCTTCCTTCTTTTCCTCTTCCTGCTCGTCATTGACTGCGTTGCCGTCAGCCGCGCTCCGGCCGATCAGACCGCCGGTGGTCACGTCCTTGAGCATCCTGGGGATGTCCAGGCCCACCGCGTCCTTCACCGCCTCGAAGGTCTGCAGCATGGTGCCAGCGGTATCACGCGCCATGGAGGTCGCACCGCCCTCGCCAAAGAGGATGATCTTGTCGGTCTTCGACAGCGGCTCAGACACGGCCTTGGCCATGTCGGGCAGCTTATCGATCACCATCTGCATCATGGCCGCCTGGCCGTACTGCTTCATGGCTTCTGCCTTCTTGAGCATCGCCTCAGCCTCAGCCTGGCCCTTCATGCGGATGGCTTCCGCTTCCTTTTCAGCCAACAGATACTGCGCCTCGGCTTCCTTCTGGGCAAGGATGAGCTTGGCCTCGGCTTCCTTTTCCGTGCGGTAGAGCTCAGCTTCCGCGCGGGCCTGGATCACAGCTCGCTCGGCCTCAGCCTCGGCAATCTTGGCGTCGCGTTCAGCCTCGGCGCGTTCACGAACCTCGATGGACAGCTTCTCACGCTGGATCTGCACCTGCTGGGCCTGCAGCTCGGTTTCCTTCTGCAGACGGATCAGCTCAGCCGCGGCGCGCTCGGTTTCCAGCTGCTTACGGCTGTTCTCCTGCTGCACCTGATAGGCCAGGTCGGCCTCGGCCTTGGCGCGGTCCTGCTCAGCGCGGAACTGAGCACGGCGGAGCTCCAGCTCCTTGTCCTGCTCGGCGATGTGCGCATGGGCCTCGGTGCGGGCCTTGTTGCCCTCCTGATCAGCCAGAGACTGGCGGATCACCGTGTCACGCTCGGCCTCAGCGCGGGCGATATCCGCGTCGCGCTTTTTCTCGGCAATGTTCTTCACAGCCAGGGTATCCAGCACGCCGTCGTTATCGGAGAAGTTCTGAATGGTAATGTTGACGATCTCCAGACCCATGTTGCGCATGTCCGCCGTGGCAGCGTTCTGCGTCTCGTTGGCGAACTTGTCACGGTTCTGCACCAGGTCAGCGATGGTCATACGACCGATGATCTCGCGCATGTTGCCTTCCAGCACCTGCATGGCCACCGCAGCAATCTCATGCTGCTTCCAGCCCAGGAACTGCTCTGCCGCCGTAGCGACGGACACATCATCCGAGCCGATCTTGATGTTAGCCACGCCGTCCACCATCACGCCGATGTACTCCTGGCTGGGCACGGGCTGACCGGTCTTGATGTCCACCTGCATGATACCCAGATTCAGCCGGTCAACACGCTCGAAGAAGGGGATGACGAAGGTCGCGCCGCCGCGCACGATGCGGTAGCCGAAATTCTTGATGACCTCGTTACCGTCCGCGTCCTTGACCTTGTACTTGTGCTTGCGGCCAGAGACGATCAGCGCCACATTCGGCGGAACCTTGATGTAGTTGCACATGAAGATAATGATCGCCAGCAGTACCAGCACACCTGCAATGATTGGAACGATGTAGTCTCCCATAGATGATCTCCTTTCCTTATCCTTCGCTCCAGCAGGAGGAAGACCCATCCTGCTGCTCGTATATATTGTATCATGCCGATATATTCCGCGCAAGGACAACATAAACAGACCAGTCACTGCTTTGGAACACAAAAAGCGACATTTGAGAAAAAAGACGGCTTTGCGCCTAACAAGCCCACCGTTCGCGGCACTATACAGGCAGAGGAGGTGAAGCACATGCGGGACCAATACGCCCGATGGGTCGAGGAGTACTCCCCCGCCCTGCTGAAATGGGCCTACGGCAAAACGGGACAGCAGCACCCGGCGGAGGAGCTGGCACAGGAGGTATGGCTGCAATTCTTCTCAGCCGCCGCGCGGGAGGAGCGCGAGGGACGCAGCATCGCCAGGCCCGAACACCTCCTGTGGAAGGTGGCCCATCATGTCTGGTGCCGCTCGCTGCGGGGACGCCCGCTGCGCAACACCCTCCCCCTGGATGAGGGCTACGCCGACCCGCACGATTTTGCTGACCACCTGGCCGAAGAGCAGGAACGCGCCCGGCTCTGCGCCTATGTGCACCAACGCATCGTGAACCTGAACCGCCTTCAGAGGGAAGCCATGATCCTCTACTACATCGAGCAACTTCCCCAAAGGGAGATCGCCCGGCGTCTGGGTGTCACGGAGGGAGCGCTGCGCTGGCACCTGTTCGAGACAAGAAAGAAGCTCAGGGAAGGAGTAAACGATATGACAAAGACAGAATTTGTATACCGCCCCCGCAAGCTGCACATGGGCATCAACGGTCAGCCCGTCCCCCACACCGCCACCAGCCGCGTGAATGAAAACCTGCTGATGCAGAACATCCTCTGCGCCTGCTATGAGCAGGGCCGCACCATCCAGGAGCTATCCGGGATGCTGGGCGTAGCCTGCCCTTACATTGAGCACGATGTGGACTGGCTCACGTGGCAGGAACTGCTCAAGGAGGAAAAAGGCCGCTACTACACAACCTTCCTGATCACCAGTGCCCAGGAGGAGCAGGAGCAGCTGCTTGTCTATCAGGCACATCAAGCGACGCTGAGCGACGTGATCATCCGGCATCTGCTATCCCATGAGCAGGATATCCGCCAGCTGGGCTTCATTGGCAGCGATCAACCGATGAACAGGATGCTCTGGTGGCTGATCCAGCACTTCAGCCTCTTCCTGACCCGCCCGGTGCAGATCCCCGAGCGCCCCATCCGTCCTGATGGCGGAAAATACTGGCCTTTGGGCTTTGACAACACCGATCCTGTGGAGAATTCCCTGCGAAACGGCTGGGCCTATAACGGCAGCATGCATTTTGCCCGCTTCTACTGGTTTGGGTTGTACAATTTCGGCAACAGCGAGATTGAGGACATGCTGGACGCCTACACGCCCGAATGGCAGATCATGCACACCCTGCTGGAGAACCTCATCGCCCACGATTTTGACCTGAGCTGCGTCCCGGAGGCGGGGCAGCAATATGCCCTGGCGCAGTTGGCAGAGAAGGGCTTCATCCGTATGGAGAATGGCAAGGCCGCGCCGCGCTTCACCATCCTGACGCAATCACAGTATGACACGCTGCGCGACAAGGTGTTCCTTCCCCTGACCAGACAGCTGGAGGGCGAGATGAACCGCCTGGCTGATGACCTTCGCGAGGCTGCGCTGCGCAAGCTGCCAAAGCATCTGCATCACCTGAGCGACCTTGCTCTTGGCCAGTCGCTCCTCGACCTGACCTATATCACGGAGATCCTTGCCGGAACAGGCGGACATCTCTACCTTCCCCGGGATAAGGCCGATGGTGAGTTCCTCACCTTGGTTTACATCAAGGATTAAACAAAACGGGCTGCCGCTACGTCTTTGCGGCAGCCCGTTTTTGAGATGGGCGCTTATTCCCGGCGCTGCTCGCTGCGGATTGCATGAAGCATGACCAGCGCGGTGATTGCCTCCGCCGTCGCGAAGGCCAGCCAGATACCCGTCATGCCAAGGAGAATCGCCAGCACCACCGCGCATACCACGATGGCTGCCACGCCGCGCATGAGGGAGGTGATCATCGCCCACCGGGCAGAGGCAATAGCGCTCAGATAACCCGTACCGGCAATGTTGAAGCCCGCAAACAGGAAGCCGATGAAGTAAAGCTGCATGCCCTGGCGCGCCATGGAGGCCATAGCCGCATCACCCTCGCTGTTGAAGGCAGCGACGATGGGGTCGCTCAGCAGCACCGCCGTCAGCAGCACGATCACCGCCATCACCAGCGCCGTCCCAACGGACAGCCGCAGCACGCGCTGCACAGATGCGCGCTCGCCCCGGCCATAGAAATCGCTCAGCAGCGGCTGCGCGCCCTGGGATATGCCGGAAAACAGCGACGTTGCCACCAGCGCCACATTCGCCACCACGCCATAGGCCGCCACCGCGAGGCTCCCGGCAATCTCCAGCAGGAGGAAATTGAACACCAACGTCGTGACCCCCGAAGATATCTCTCCCACGAAGGACGCCACGCCCACCTGACAGGCGCGGAAGGCCATCTTCAGGGAAGGCTTCATCCGGCACAGGCGAATAGTATTGCTCTTTTTGAGGAAGTGCAGCGAGCAGATGAGGATGCCCACCACGGGGGAAATCGCCGTTGCCAGCGCCGCGCCTACCATGCCCATCCCCAGCGGGAACATGAGCACATAATCCATCACGATGTTGAACAGGCTTGAGGACAACGTGGCCGCCATGGCAAGGGAGGGATCGCCATCGTTGCGCACAAAGGCGGAGAAAACGTAATTCCACATGAAGAAGGGCGTAAAGAGCAGGAAGGTCTGCGCATAAGGCGCGCCGACGGTCACGATGCGCTCGTCACCGCCCAGGAGGCGCATCAGCCCATCCGGTGCCAAAATACCCACCGCCACAAATGGCAGGGACAACAGTCCTGTCCAGATCAGCGCATGGGTGAAGCCGCCCTGTGCGTCCCGGGCTCCAGCTGCGCGGTCAATGGCAAAGCGCGTTGCCGAGCCCACGCCCAACATCGCCCCGATGGCGTAGATCACCGCATAGACCGGCAGTACCAGATTCAGCGCCGCAATGCCGTCCGCACCTTCGGACTGGGCAATGAAGAACGTATCCGCCAGGATGTAGGCGGAGATCCCCAGCGTGCCGAGGATATTCTGGGAAACGTAGCGGGCAAACTGGCGGCCCACCGATACTTTGCGCATCATAAATGCTCCTTGTCATGTCAATCCGCTTCATTGTACAGAGAATTCATCCCAGCGTCAAGGGAAAGGTGCTTTTCAAACGCCGCTTTTTGCTGTATACTCATAAGGAAGAAAACACATGGAGGGCAGCACCCTTGAAGCACCTGTATCCATATCTGCAAAAGTATAAGGTTGAGAGCATTCTGGCCCCGCTGTTCAAGATGCTTGAAGCCACCTTTGATCTCCTGGTGCCGCTGGTGGTAGCGCGCATCATCAACATCGGCATCACCACGGGCGATACAGCCTTTATCCTCAGCCACTGCGGGCTGCTGGTGCTGATGGCGCTCATCGGCCTCATCTGCAGCTTCACCGCACAATATTTTGCCGCCAGGGCCGCCATCGGCACGGCTACGGGCCTGCGCCATCAGCTGATGGCACACATCCAGTCCCTGTCCTTCACTGAGCTGGATACCCTGGGCGTGAGCACCCTCATCACCCGCATGACCAGCGACGTGAATCAGGTGCAAAACGGCTTGAACATGTTCCTGCGCCTGTTCCTGCGCAGTCCCTTCATCGTCATCGGCGCAATGGTCATGGCCTTCACCATCGACGGCGGCACGGCGCTCATCTTCCTTTTGACGATACCGGTATTATCGGTCATCGTCTTTGGCATCATGCGTCTGACCTCGCCCATGTACAAGCAGGTGCAGCAAAAGCTGGATGCGGTGACCGGCGCAACCCGCGAGAATCTTTCCGGCGTGCGCGTGGTTCGGGCCTTCGGACGCGAGGAGGCAGAGTCCGAGCGCTTCTTTGCGCTCAACGGCGCGCTGACCGGCGCGCAGCTCAAGGTGGGGCGCATCGCCGCACTGATGAATCCCCTCACCTACGCCATCGTGAACGTGGGCATCATCGCCCTGCTCTATGTCGGCGCACAGAAGGTTGATGGCGGCACACTGCTTTCAGGCGATGTGGTGGCGCTGGTCAACTACATGAGCCAGATTCTGGTGGAATTGGTGAAGCTGGCGAACCTTGTGGTGCTGCTGACCCGCGCCATCGCCAGCATGGGCCGCGTGTCCCAGGTGCTGGACGTGCAGTCCTCCATGCGCTATCCCGAAGCTGCCACTGCTGCCGAATCCGAGGAGGAGGCCGTGCGCTTTGACCACGTCAGCCTTACCTACGCAGGCGCGGGCGACGAGAGCATCACGGATATTTCCTTCTGTGCCAAAAAGGGACAGACCATCGGCGTCATCGGCGGCACCGGCAGCGGTAAATCGACGCTGGTGAGCCTCATTCCGCGTTTCTATGATGCAACAAAGGGCTCTGTGACCCTGATGGGCCGCCCTATCACCGACTGGCCCCATGCCGAACTGCGCGACCGCGTGGCTGTGGTGATGCAAAGGGCCCAGCTTTTCAAAGGGACGATCCGCTCCAATTTGCTCTGGGGCGAAAAGACCGCTACGGACGAGGAGCTCTGGCAGGCCCTTGAAACTGCGCAGGCAGCGGATTTCGTCCGCGCGAAGCCCCGCAAGCTGGCCGACCCCGTCGAGCAGGGAGGCCGCAACCTCTCCGGTGGACAGCGCCAACGCCTCACCATCGCCCGCGCGCTGGTCAGCAAGCCGGATATCCTCATCCTGGACGACAGCGCCTCCGCCCTGGACTATGCCACGGACGCGGCCCTGCGCAAGGCCCTGCGCAAGCTTCCCGATTCCACCACGACCTTCATCGTCAGCCAGCGCACGTCGAGCATCCGCCATGCTGATCAGATTCTCGTCCTGGACGATGGCGAGCTGGTAGGCTGCGGCACACATGAGGAGCTCCTGTCCTCCTGCGAGGTCTACCGTGAAATCCACGAAAGTCAGTTCCGAAAGGGGGATGAGCAGGCATGAGTACCCCCAAACAGGATAAGCGCCAGCTTGATACCCTCCGGCGCGTGCTGATTCATGTCAGGCCCTACCGGCTCCATGTGCTGCTGAGCCTCCTTTGCGCCGCCATCAGCGCAGCATCCCAGCTGCTGGTGCCCATCTTCTGCGGCAGCGCCATCGATTACATGCTGGGCGCAGGCTCGGTAGATTTTGCCGGTGTGGCGCGCTATGCCCTCTATATCGCCGGGGTGACGCTGCTGTCCGCCGTTGCCCAGCAGTGCCTGGCCACCAGCAACAATCGCATCGCCTATTGCGTGTCCCGGGATCTCCGCACCGAAGCGATGAACAAGCTCCAGCGCCTCCCCCTAAGCTACCTTGATTCCCATCCCTCCGGTGATCTGGTCAGCCGCGTCATCGCGGATGTGGATACCTTCTCTGACGGATTGCTCATGGGCTTCACCCAGCTCTTTACGGGCGTAGTACTCATCGCAGGCACGCTGATCATCATGCTGGTGCTCAACGTCCCCATCGCACTGCTGGTGGTGGTTTTGACGCCCCTGTCCCTGTTCGCGGCAAGCTTCATCGCTCGGCGGACGCACCGCTACTTCTCCGAGCAGGCGAAGGTACGCGGCCAGCAGACGGCGCTGATCAACGAGCTGATCGAAGGCCAGAAGGTCGTGCAGTCCTTTGGTCATGAAGCGGACAGCCTTGATGATTTTGACGCGGTCAACGACCGTCTCGGTACCGTGGCGCTCAAGGCAACCTTCTTCTCTTCCCTCGTCAATCCCTCGACCCGGCTGGTCAACAACATCGTCTACGCCGCCGTGGGGCTGGCCTGCGCGCTCTTTGCCATCACCGGACGCTTTGGCATGACTGTGGGCGGCATGAGCATCTTCCTGTCCTATGCCAGCCAGTATGCCAAGCCCTTCAACGAGATCAGCGGCGTGGTAACAGAGCTGCAAAACGCCCTGGCCTGCGCCCGCCGCCTCTTCACTCTGATGGATGAGAAGGATCGTGTTCCTGACAAGGAAGACGCTGCCGACCTGACCGCCTGCGGCCACGTCGCCCTGTCCGGCGTATCCTTCCGGTATGTACCGGATCGCCCGCTGATTGAGGACTTCTCCCTGTCCGTCACGCCGGGACAGCGCATCGCCATCGTTGGCCCCACGGGCTGCGGCAAGACCACGCTGATCAACCTGCTCATGCGCTTCTACGATGTGGACAAGGGCGCCATCACCGTGGACGGCACGGATATCCGCGATATCCGGCGCCATGCGCTGCGCCGCAACATCGGTATGGTACTGCAGGACACCTGGCTCAAGGCCGGTACCATCCGCGAGAATATCGCCTACGGACGTCCGGACGCGACGCTGGATGAAATCATCGCCGCCGCCAAGGCCGCCCACGCCCATTCCTTTATCCGCCGCCTCCCCGATGGCTACGACACCGTCATCACCGAAAACGGCGGCAACATCTCGCAGGGGCAGAAGCAGCTGCTGTGCATCGCCCGCGTGATGCTGACCCTGCCGCCCATGCTCATCCTCGACGAGGCGACCTCCTCCATCGACACCCGCACGGAGCTGCGCATTCAGGATGCCTTCGCGAAGATGATGAAGGGGCGCACCTCCTTCATCGTGGCACACCGCCTTTCCACCATTCGTGAGGCAGACGTGATCCTTGTCATGAAGGACGGCCACATCATCGAGCAGGGCAACCACGATGCGCTGATGCAGCGAAACGGCTTCTATGCAACCCTGTACAACGCCCAATTCGGAAATTAAAGGAGCGCTACCAATGAGCAAGATTCTTGACAGAGCCAAGGAACTCCGCGCCATCGTGACCCCTCATTACAACTGCGGCCAGTCCGTGATTTTGCCCTTTGCCGAGACGCTGGGCATGGACGAGGACACCGTGATGCGTTTTGGCGCAAACTTCGGCCGCGGTATGAAGGGCGGCGCGCTGTGCGGCGCGATCGCCGGCGGCCTGGTGGTGCTGGGCCTCTACGGCGTGGAGGATCCGGTATCCACCGCTACCTTCTACAAGCGCCTGCGCGCCAGCCATCCCGAAGGACTGGACTGCGCAACGCTCCTGCGCCTGAACGTGGAGCGCGGCGGCGAGCGCAAGCCTCACTGCGACGCCATGGTCTACGAGGTCATCACCATCGTGGAGGATATGCTGCGTGAGATGGGGAAGATTACAGATTAAATCAGCATACAAAAAAGCATCCGCCAGAGCACAGAAGCCCTGCCGGATGCTTTTTGCAATTATTTCATCGACACATATCCGACATTTTCCACAATCCACTGTCCCTGTTCCCCCTGGCACCAGTCAAGAAAGGCTTTCAGGGCAGCATTCGTCTTCTCCGGCGCTGCCTCGCCGATAGGCGAGGCAGTCACGGCGTAGAAATAGCTCGAAATGGGATAGCTGCCGTCGCGGATGGTCTCCTTCGTAGGTTCCACGCCGTTCAGGGCCAGAAGGCGGATCTGGTCATTGGCAACCATCTCGTTGGCGTAGAAGCGGAAGGTGTAGCCGATGGCATTGGCGTAGTTCTTGTAGCTGGCTACCTCTTGGATGATCGTACCCATACCGTCGCTCACATGGTGCGTTTCGGGCTCCATCAGCGGCAGGCCCGCCATCACCAGCTGCAGCGCCGTCTGGCTGCCGCTGCCTTCGTCCCGCTGATACGGACGGATTGCCCGGTTTTCACCGCCCACCTGCGACCAGTTGGTGATTTCACCTGTGTAGATCCCCTGCACCTGCTTCACGGTCAAGCCGGTGACCGGATTCCGGCTGTTGACAAAGAACACGAAGCATTCTCTGCCAATGGGCGTCAGATGCAGTTCAAGCCCCGCGGCCGCAGCTGCCTCGCGCTGCTTTTTCGAGGGCTCCGCCACAAAGATGACGTCCGTTTCCCCTGCGATCAGACGCTCATAGGCCTCTGTTGTGCCGTTGCACAAAGCAATGCCTTCATCCCGGAAATCCCACCAGGGGTATTCCCCCTCCGGATAAATTGCCTGCACAAAGCTGGCATACACCGGATACAGCGCTGTTGCGCCATCCATGGTGAAGCTTTCTGCCTGCGCCTGGTCGAACTGGAGGGTGGCCTTCTCCGGCAGCTGTGTGGTCTTTTCGCCAGCGTAGGGCTGATACTCATACAGCGTAAGGGCGCGGTCATCCAGGGTGGGAATGGATGCGATGTATGCGTCAACCCCGCCCCAGACCAGCAGTGCAGCCACTGCTATGCTGCCCAGGATGGTCGTCCACCTGCGCAGCTTCACTGCTGCACCGTCCAGCCACATAACCAGCAGCGCAGCGCCCAGCGCGTAAACCGCAAGCAATGGCAAACAGAACTCGCCCGGTATGCGCAGATAGCCGATCAGCATGAAGAACGGTATAAACCCGATGACGCTGACCGCCAATGCAAAGGGCGCAAACCGCTCCTTCGTCATTGCAAGCTCCTCCTTACAGCACAATCTCCCCCGCGCGATACCCCTTGGGCAGCTCCTCTTCCACCAGGAAGGCAAAGCCCTCGTCCTGCAGGATCGGCAAAAATGCCTCATAAGGGATGGTATCAAACTCCGTATGGTACGCGCTCGCGCCAAACCAGCCGCCCTCGTGCACCTTCACGTTCAGGTCACGGGCAAATTTGGTCATGTTGCAGCAGTCATGGATGACGATGGGCCAGTTTTCCTCCGCGCATTGCTTCATCAGCCGGCAGGTCAGCTCATGGCTCCACACGGGCGAAAGATAACCATGGCGGGTCATGTACATATTTTCGCCCCAGTAGTTGCCGATATTGTTGGGGTTCAGGTGGAGCTCGGCGCAGTTCATGAAGGAGATGCCCGTGGCCAGAATGGCCTCCTTCTTCTGCTGGAACTGCTCGTAGAAGGACGGAGTCATGGGCGTCTCAATGGCAATCACGGGGATATACTTGCGAGCGATCTCCATGGCCCTGATCACCTTGTCGGCGCAATTGGATGCTCCAAGGTTAAAGCGTAGCTCGTCCAGTCCAGCCTCGCCCAGGGCGCGCAGATTCTCCTCCGTGCAGAGGGTGCCGTTGGTATACATGTGCTGGTGCACGCCCGCCGTATGGAAACGACGGATGATACCGTAGTACTTCTCGATCTCCATAAAAGGCTCGAGATACACATAGCTCACGCCGGTAGGCTTTTTCTGGATGGACAGCAGGAGCTCCACATCCTCCTCGCGGAACTTCGTTCCGCCGATCTCCCACATGCCTTCGCCGATGGGCGGCTGACAGTCCAGCTCGCCGTAATTGTAGCAGAAGGGACACTGAATGTTGCAGCGATTCGTCTTGCGGATGGCGGACAATCCCGTGCCCGTCAGGCAGGAACGGCAGCCCCGGGAGAACTTCTCCTCATCGCCCACAAAATATGTGCGCCCGGCGATGCTCTTGAGCCCCGGAATTTCCGCGCGCAGCGCCGCAATGCGGGCCTCCTGCGCCGTTTCGATCTGTGCAAGGGTCGCATACACCAGTTCCTGCTGGCGGGGCATGAGAGGCTCGTCCTCATCCAGTTGGGCAAAAAAGCTGAACCACATCAGCGCGTCTTTCTTGGAAATCTTCATCGGTATGCCTCCATCTTGGAATGAGTCTGTCACGTTGGACGGATACAGGCGGTCACGCCTCATCTCCCAGCAGCAGCCGGATCACTTCCTCATAACCGGATGCCGTGTAAGTCGCCTGATCGCTCGTTTTGCCGTGCAGACTGAAATAGATGCTGTCGATGCCTGCATTCACCGCCGCGGGGATATCTGCTGTGAGGCTGTCGCCCATCAGCACAGCCTGGGTTTTGTCCGTACAGCCCAGCTGCTCAAGGGCAACCTCCACCATGCGCGGGTTGGGCTTGCTCACGCCCACTTCCTCGCTGATGACGACGGCATCCAGCTTGTCCGTAAAGGGACACCGTGCCAGCCGTCCACGCTGAATGGTACTCACGCCATTGGACACCAGGGCGATCTTGATCCTGCCATGCAGAGCGTCGATGAATTCCAGCGCGCCGGGCAGAAGATCGGCATGGCTGCCCAAATTCGCTGCGTAGGCGGCGGACAGCGTCTCCGGCTCAATATCGGGACGCTCCAAATGCGCCAGCAGCTGCCGGAAGCGCTCCACCTTCAAAAGCGGCTGCGTCGTTTCACCGCGCTCCAGCGCCTTCCACAGCGCATCGTTGATGTGGTGATAAGCTGTGCAGGTTGCCTCATCGGTGGTAAGCCCGGCTTCCTTCAGCGTATCCAGCAGGGCCTTGCGCTCGGCCTCATTGAAATCCATCAGGGTGTTGTCATTGTCCACGAGCAGGTACTGATAGCGCATAGCGTTCTCCTCCACATCACTGGTAGTCTGGCTGAATGATCTCCCGATCCGGATTGAGCTCGTACATATAATCCACCACCCACACCTGTCCGTCGGTGCGCATGCGGGTCAGGCCCTTGTAGCCCAGCAGATAGGGCACGCCATGCTTGTCCAGATACTTCTTGCCGCCGTTCATCACATCCGCGGCGCCGTTCATGAAGGCCAGCTCCGGAGAGATCGCCTCCAGGAACCCATCCTGCAGCGGCTGCTGCCCATGGTGGGGATACTTGAGGATGTCCGCATCCAATCCGCACGCCGGAGGATTGGCGGCGTAGTCCGTCTCTGCCCGGTTTTCCACATCGCCGGTAAAGAGGATGGTGCGCTCTCCATAGCGGATCAGCAGCATGGCCGACTGGTCGTTGGCGTCCCAGGAAGAGGTGCCCCAGCGCTGGATGACGGTCATGGTGACCTCGTCATTTTCACCCATGGTCAGCACATCGCCGTCCTCCACGTGCTCAATCGGGATGCCATTGGCATTGCAGTACTTCACGGCTTCCTTCATACGGGCGTCGTAATCCTCCGGGAAGGCAATGAACAGCTTGCCGAGGGGCGCGTACTCATGGACGAACTGAAACCCGTCAATATGGTCGTCATGGGGATGGGAATTATACGCCACATCGATATGGTCCACGCCCATCGAATCCATCGCGGACTGAATGCGCGCCCGCATGGTCTTGTTCTTTGTGGAGGCGTCGATCATCATGGTTTCATCGCCAAAGCGGATGATGGCACAGTCAGAAGAATACACGCGGGGGAAGACGATTTCAAGGATGGGGGTATCCTCCTCGAAGACGTACTCCTCTGTAAGGTTATCGGTGCGGTTGATGACATAGCTGTCCTCTGCCAGGCCCGCAAGGGGCAGCAGGCAAAGGAGCAGGAACAGGGCAAGCAGGCGCTTCATGGGCATGTCTCGCTTTCATAGAAATTCGATTCTATTGTAGAGGAGAAGACGGGTTTTGTCAATGAAATGCATGGTTGTAACCAGGGCAACCTCATTCGAGGGCCTCCGGCAGACAGGGGATCTGCCCCTGCACCCCGCGAAGGGCTTTCAACCCTCACGCCACCCTTTTCGCGATTTGGTTGGTTGCCTTCATTTTGGGCTGCGCACGCGTGTTTATTGAAAGACCGAAAGCTACATGCACCTTGTTGGTCATGCTTTGCTCGGATCCGTGAACCAGCTCACGGGGTCCTCGCGTCTCACGCAGCTTGTCTGCTCTTCTGATGCAGCGAGAGGCGTCCCCCTCCTGCGGAGGGGGACAGTAATAAGTGATGACCATTTCGTGAGCGATGTGTATACCAACCTTTTCTGCCATTTCAAAAACGGAAATTTGAATGAGTCGCCCTGTGGTTGTAACAAAATGCGCCTCCTCATACGAGAGGAGGCGCATCATCCTATTCACTTACCTGCTGCTCTCCCGGGTATAGTTCAGCAATCCGCCGCAGAGGATGCAGCCCTTCTGCCGCTCGGTCAGGGGCAGAAGCACCTTGTAGTCCTCATTCTTGGTAGCATTATGCAGCACAAATTCCTCGCTGCCGCTCTCCACCAACGCACGCACGCCAGGCAGGGTCAGCACGTCACCCTGATCAATCCGGTCGTAATCCGCCTCGTTCTGGAAGGTCATGGGCAGAATGCCATTGTTGATCAGGTTCGCCTGATGGATGCGGGCAAAAGACTTTGCCACCACCGCGCGGATGCCCAGATACAGGGGTACGAGCGCCGCGTGCTCACGGCTGGAGCCCTGACCATAGTTGCTGCCGGCAACCAGAATGCCGCCGCCTTCTGCCTTGGCGCGGGCCGGGAAATCCTTATCCACGGGGGTCAGGCAGAAATCGCTGAGGTAGGGCACGTTGGAACGGAAGGGCAGGAGCTTGGCGTCCGAGGGCGCGATGTGGTCGGTGGTAATGTTATCCTCCATTTTGAGGAGCACCTTACCCTCCACATCGGGGGTGAGCGCCTTGCCCAGCGGGAAGGGCTTGATGTTGGGGCCGCGCACGACTTCCACCGTGTCCTCCGCACCGGGCTCGACCGGCGGGATGACCAGATTGTCGTTGATCTCAAAGGCCTCGGGCAGCGGAATATCCAGATCGATATCCAGGCAGCGGGGATCGGTCAGCACGCCGGTGAGGGCCGTGACAGCCGCCGTCTCGCAGGAAACGAGGTAGATGCCCGCGCTCTTGGTGCCGCTGCGGCCAAAGAAGTTGCGGTTGTTGGTACGCACGGAGATCGCGTTGGACTTAGGAGCCTGACCCATGCCGATACAGGGGCCGCAGGCGCTTTCCAGAATGCGCGCGCCCGCCGCAATCATATCAGCCAGTGCACCGTTGCGGGCCAGCATCGTCAGCACCTGCTTGGAGCCAGGGCCAATGACCAGGCTCACGTCCGGATGAACGCTCTTGCCCTTCAGGATACGTGCCACGCGCATCATATCGGTATAGGAGGAGTTGGTGCAGGAGCCGATGAATACCTGATCCACCTTAATGGGGCCGCACTCCTTGACGGTCTCGACGATATCGGGCATATGAGGCTTGGCCACGAGGGGCTCAAGGGTGGACAGGTCAATCTCGACGATCTCGTCGTAGGCCGCATCCTCATCAGCGGACAGGGCAACAAAGTCCTGCTCACGGCCCTGCGCCTTCAGGAAGGCACGGGTGACCTCATCAGAGGGGAAAATGGACGTGGTTGCGCCCAGCTCCGCGCCCATGTTGGTGATGGTGGCGCGCTCGGGGACAGTCAGCGTCTTGACGCCCTCGCCGATGTATTCCATGACCTTGCCCACGCCGCCCTTGACGGTCAGCCGACGCAGAACCTCCAAAATGATGTCCTTGGCTGCCACGCCGTAGTTCAGCTTGCCGGTCAGCTTAATGCCCACGACCTTGGGGCAGGACAGGAAGTATGCGCCGCCGCCCATGGCCACCGCTACGTCCAGACCGCCCGCGCCGATAGCCAGCATGCCGATGCCGCCGCCCGTGGGCGTGTGAGAGTCAGAGCCCAGCAGCGTATAGCCCGGCACGCCGAAGCGCTCCAGCTGCACCTGATGGCAGATGCCATTGCCCGGCTTGGAGCAATAGATGCCGTGCTTCTTGGCCACAGTCTGGATGAACTGGTGGTCATCGGCATTTTCAAAGCCGGTCTGCAGGGTATTGTGGTCGATATAGGCCACGGATTTCTTCGTACGGACACGATCCACACCCATGGCTTCAAACTGCAGATAGGCCATGGTGCCGGTAGAGTCCTGCGTCAGGGTCTGGTCGATACGGATCGAAATCTCCGTGCCGGGTTTGAGTTCACCGGAGAGCAGATGCGCGGAGAGGATCTTTTGCGTCAGATTCATAACAGAATGCCTCCTGCGTGTATTGCGATATCAACACCTATCATATCGGATGGGAGGCGCGGAGTCAACGGGGTGGATGCGAAAAGAACATCAAAAAGGCAGAACCAGTGGGTTCTGCCTCTCTTGTCAGTTCCCCGCAAACAGACTGGACGTTGCCTCGTCCTCATACTGGCGGGTATACAGGTTATAGTAGTGGCCCCGGGCTTTGAGCAGCTCCTCATGGCGGCCACGCTCGATGATTTTGCCGTCGCGCACCACCAGAATGAGGTCAGCGTTCTTGACTGTGCTCAGGCGGTGGGCAATCACCAGGGATGTGCGGCCCTTGATGATGGTCTCGATGGCGGACTGGATCTTCTGCTCCGTCAGGGTATCGACGGAGGCCGTCGCCTCGTCCAGCACAAGAATGCGAGGATCTGCGAGAATCGCACGGGCAAAGGAGATCAGCTGCTTTTCTCCGGTGGAAAGCATGTCGCCGCCCTCGCCCACATCGCTGTCAAGGCCCTTTTCCATGCGGGCCACGACCTCCTCGGCAGATACCAGGCGCAGCGCGCGCTGGATTTCCTCCTCCGTGGCATTGGGGTTGCCGTAGAGCAGATTCTCCCGGACGGTGCCGGAGAAGAGGTGGGGCGTCTGGAGCACATAGCCGATGGCGGAATGCAGCCAGAGCTGCGAGCGCTCCCGGGCGTCCCTGCCATCGATGAGCACCTGGCCCTTCGTGGGCTCAAAGAAGCGGCAGACAAGGTTCACCAGGGTGGACTTGCCTGCGCCGGTCTCGCCGACGATGGCGATGTTGGAACCAAAGGGAATCTTGAGGTTGAAGTTCTCCAGCACGTATTCATCGCCGTCGGGATACTTGAAATCCACATCGCGGAACTCGATATCGCCCTTGATGGGCTCCCAGTTTTCACGCTTGGGGTCGAAGGAATCACCGTACTTATCGATGACCTGCGGTGTATCCACCACATCGGATTTGGTCTCCAGCAAACGGGAGAAGCGCTCGATGTTCACCTGCGTGGTGATGAGGTCGGAGATCGCATCGATGATCCAGCGCACGGGCTCCATCATGCCCTGCGCATAGGACATGAACATGGAGAAGGTGCCCACCTCGCTGGCGGCAATGTAACCGCCGCGCCAAAGCACAATGGCCAGCGCCAGGGAGGACGCCATATTCAGCGTCGCTGCAAACATGCCGCGCAGATGCGCCACCCGCACGGACTTCCCGCGCATCGCACCGGTATCCTCCAGGAAGTCGTGAGCCATCTTGTCCTCGATGACGAGAGTCTTGATGGTCTTCGCACCGGTGATACCCTCGTTGAAATCGCTGGTGATCTTGGAGTTCAGCTCGCGCACCTCGCGATTCACACGAATGAGCTTGGTCTGGAAGACGGAAAAGAGCAGCACGATCAGCGGCAGAATCGTCATGACCAGCAGCGCCAGTTTCGCATTGACCAGCAGCATCACCACCACCGCACCCACCAGGTAGGACAGGTGCCACACGCTGTCCATCAGCGACCAGGATACAAGGGAACCGATACGGGAGGTATCGCTGATGACGCGGGCATGAATGTAGCCCACGCTGTTCTGGTTGAAGTAGGAGAAGGACAGCGTCTGCAGATGGCTGAATGCCGCATTGCGCAGATCGCGGTTCACGCTGACCTCAGTGCGCATGGCGTAATTACAGGAAACATAATTCAGCACGCCCATCAGGATGATTGCCAGAATGTACACGCCGATGAAGATGGGCAGGGTATCCAGCGTACCTTCGCCGATGAAGTGGTTCAGGGCATAGCGCTGGAACTGGGGGATGAGCAGATCGACGCCGGTGGACATCAGGCCGCAGGCGATCATGACGAACACCACTCGGCGGTACGGGGCCATGAAGGGAAGCACCTTGCCGATGCCAAAGAAGGGCAGGGACTGCTTTTCGTTTGTCTGGCTCATGCTTCCACCTCCTCTGCGGACAGGGATTGTATCTCATAGATGCGCTGGTACAGCCCGCCAGCCTTTTGCAGCTCCTCAGGCGTACCCATTTCGGCAATGCGGCCCCGATCCAGCACGATGATCTGATCCGCCTTGGACAGCGTCGTGATGCGGTGGGAGATCAGTATGATGCTGGCGCTGCCAAAGCGCGCCTCGAGGGCCTTGCGGATCTTCGCGTCCGTCTCCGCGTCCACAGCGGAAAGGGAATCGTCAAAGATCATGATGGGCGTATGCTGGGTCAGCATGCGGGCGATAGCCGCACGCTGCTTCTGTCCACCGGAAAGGGTCACGCCGCGCTCGCCCACGAAGGTCTCGTAGCCCTTGGTGAAGCTCTCGATGGTTTCATCCAGGCAGGCAGCCTTCGCTGCCTCGCGGATATCGGTCAGGGTCAGCCCGGCGTCAGTGATGGACAGGTTCTCCCTGAGCGTGCGGGAAAACAGGAAGGGCTCCTGCAGGACGATACCGATGTTCTTGCGCAGATGCTCACGCTTGATATCGGCAATGTCCACACCGCCAATGGTGATGCGTCCGCATTCCCCTGGCAGGTCGTAGAGGCGGTCCAGGAGGAGCATTAGCGTGGACTTGCCGCTGCCCGTGCCGCCCAGGATGCCCAGGGTCGTTCCAGCCTTCATGGTGAAGTTGATATCGTGCAGCATCTGGGGGCAGCCGTCGTAGGCAAAGCTGACATGCTCAAAGGCAATATCGCCCGTCAGATCCGGCGTACCCGCGCCCTCTCGGTCCTTTTCAACCTCGGAGTTGATGATGTAGCCGATGCGGTCAACCGCCACGCCAGCCTTGCTCATATCGGAGATCATACGCCCCAGCTGGCGGATGGGCCAGACCAGGAGCGAATTATAGGAGATGAAGGCGATGTACTCACCCGCGGTCATCTCGCCTCGCAGGCAGAACACCACGCCGAAGACCACCACCAGCATGATCTGCACGCCGCTGAGGATATCGGAGGTGCTCCAGAAGCGGCTCATCACCTTCGCCAGACGCACCCAGAGACCGGTGTATTCTTCATTATGCTGCTCAAAGCGGTCACGCTCATAGCGTTCACGGCCAAAGGCGCGCACCACACGCACGCCGGTCAGATTCTCCTGCGCCATGGCAGAGAGCCGTCCCTCGCTCTCATCACATTCCTTGAAGCCATTGCCGATCTTGTTGTGAAAGCTGAAGGAATACAGCACGATCACCGGCATGGGGATCAGGGCAATCACCGCTAGAGGGATGTTCATGGAGAACATGAACACCATCGACAGCACCACCAGGATCATAATGCGGAACAGGCTGGTCATCTGGCCGGCCACAAAGTTGCGTGTCGTATCGATATCGGACGTACAGCGCTGGATGATATCGCCGGTATGGTTTTTCATATGCCAGCTGAAGGGCAGGCGTTCGATGTGGGTATAGAGCATATCGCGCATCGTTTTGGCCAGCGTCTCAGACGCTCGGGTGTTGCTCACCAGAAAGCCATACTGGGAGAGCACCTTCACCGCTGCCACCACCAGCACCGCCAGGGCCATGATCCACAGGTTCCGTCCCAAATACTCAAAGCCGCCCACGGCGTTGACCAGGCGCATCACTGTCGGGCCAAAGGTCGGTTCGTTGCCGCCGATGGCGTTATCCACCGCCGCGCGGATGATCTGCGGGGTGATCATATCCGCCAGCGCGGTGATCGCCGCCATCAGCATACTCAGCACGAACATGCCCTTGCTGCCCTGCAGGAAGCGCCAGATCAGCGCCGCCTTGTGAACAGTCGGTTCTTGCTTTTGCATGATTTTTCTCCTTCCTGCTGCCATTGCAGCATATCTGCGCCGATGCGCTTACGCATCGGGCCCCTGCCATGCATCCAGCTGCGCATTCAGCTTCTGCTGCAGTTGCTGGGCATAGCAGTTCATCGCATCCACAAATTCGATCGGATACTGAGCAAGCGTCGCCGCCATGGCCTGCTCCTCCGCCTCATAAACAGGCGCCAGCACGCTGACCGCATAAATCATTCCATATTCCGTCAGCTGGATGGACATCTCCCTGCGCCCGCCCGGAATGGGCGTCAGAGTCAGATAGCCTTCCCGCTCCGCCTGCTTGATGGTGGTATTCATCGTTGTCTTTGGGATGCCCCATTCCTCACAGATCGACTTTTGCGAATGGCTCTCCCCGTCGTCCAGTGCATAAAGCAGCCACAGCATGGAATCCTTCACGCCAATTCTTGCAGAAGCACCATAGGCATAGTCCACCCTGTTCCATGCCATACAAAAGCGCCGCAGTACCTGACGCATACCATCCATAGGGCCGCCTCCCGCCGATCTGTTTTACACAGCCATAATAATCCGTTTTCGTATTATTGTCAATAGGGTGATGCAACTATTTCTGCACAGAAAAAGGATCGCCCTCTTGCAGGACGATCCTCATGGTTTTCAGCAAAGATTACTCCGCAGCAGCCACCACAGCGGTGATGTGGGTGTTGGGGCCCTCGTACCAGTACAGGAAGCCGGTCACATCCACCACGTCGCCAGCCTTCAGCTCGCCCACCGCAGCATAGACCTCGGTGTCGGGGGCAGTCAGGTAGCGCTCGACGCAGAAGCTGTAGGAAGCGCCGTTCAGGCCCAGGGTGACATAGATGTCATCGCCGGGCTCGCCATTCTTGTACTCGATCGCCTCCACGGTCATGCCCTTGAAGACAGCCAGCTGGTTCTGGTAGCTGATCAGCTCGTCAGTGCCCAGTACAGCGGTCAGGTCAACGGGCTCGGCAACGTAGTTGATGCCGCCCTCGACGAACTCAAAGGTCGCATCCATGATCTCGACCTCGCCGGACCACTCGCCCTTGAAGCCGGTCACCTTGATCTTCGCGCCGGGAACCAGCTTGGCAGCATCCTCCTCGGAGCAGGCCAGCTCGTAGAGGAAGTAAGCGCCCTCCTGATCGGCGGCGTACACGGTAATCTTGTTGTCCCACCAGGACTGGGTCGCCTGCACGTAGCATTCGACGACAACCTCGGCGTCCAGCTCGGCAGCCGCATACTCGGCGTAGGTCATGACGCCCTCGGACTTGGCCTCGATCTCAACCGCAGGAGCAGCGTCTTCCGCCAGAGCGGCGCAGCCCAGCAGCATGGTCAGAGCCAGCAGCATCGCAAAAATCTTCTTCATGTCATTTCCCTCCAAAATATCGTTGTTTGGGGTACGGGACAATTATACAACAAATCTTCAAAAAATCAATGGTCTTGTCTGTTCTTTAACAATTTTCTCTTTCTGACCTGCTCCGCTGCCGCATAGGCGATGATCAGCACCCATGCCAGCGCCAGTGCCCCCAGCAGCCAGCGGGCCGTTGCGGGCAGGGGGCCGAAGTCCTCCTTGCCGTCGGAGGCGCCCTGCTTGCCCTCCAGATCCAGGCGGTAGAGCGAGGTCATTTTCTCGTACAGGTCGGCGACGAACGCATCATCAACGGTCTTCTTGCGGCGGACGCCCTTGGTGACCTCCTCGATCATCTGTCCGGCAGCATCGCGCAGGGACGCAGATCCGTTGAACACCGGCGTGACAAAGGTGTCATCCACATGATCCAGCAGCAGCTGCGTAGCCTGAAGCTTCACGCTGTAATGCAGGTCGTTGTCCTCACCGCTGCGATTCAGGTAATCCTGATATTCCGGGGACTCCTGGGCCTTGCTGGTCACAGGCACATAGCCCTCGGTGCTGGCGTAGGCGATCTGCACATCGTTGGTGAGCATGTACTGGGCGAAAAGCCAGGATGCGAGCACCTCCTGCGGGTCGTCCTTGTTGAAGACGCACATGGAGGGCCCCTGGGAGATCATCTGCGGATTCTGCGGTTCAAACTGCGGGATCATCATGACCGCGGTTTCAAACTGAACCAGCTTATCCTCGGCAATATCGATCAGAGGCGCATCGGAACCCATCCAGGTAGCGCCCGCCGTGGAGTCGATGGCGAAGATGCACTGCCCGGCATTGAGGAAGTTTGCCGGATAGCTGGAAATCTTGAAGGTGGAGAAGGCGCCGCTCTTGACATGGGAGGCCACGGTGCCAAGGATTTCCTTGGTGGTATCGTTGAAGATCAGGATCTCGCCAGCCTCAGTGGAATAGCCCGCGCCCTTCTGGCGCAGCATCTGAATCATCATGTTGTCCGTGGACTTATAGATGAAGGGGATCATGACCTTCTGCCCGTTGACGAGGTAGTTGCCCTCCTCATCCTTGGCCGTGGCCGCCTCGGCGACCTCCCAGATGAAATCCCACGTCAGCACCTCGGGCAGGGTGAAGCCCAGTTTCTCCACATAGGTCTTGTTGACATAGCAGGCCTCGGTGGAGCGCATGTAAGGCACCGCATAGTAATGCCCGTCAAAAGCGCACTCCTCCAGGAACTGAGGGATGATCTCCGCCTGCGTGGGCGCATCAAAGCGCACCTCGCTGCCGCCCAGGCCGTATTGGGCGTCCGTCATCAGCTCGTCCAGCGGCGCGACGCAGTTGTCGCCCGTGAGGTAGGTCGCAATGTGATCAGGATAGGTGATGCACACATTGGGCGTGGTATCAGTGGCGATGTTGGTGATCACGTCGTTGTAGATCTTGCCGTAATCGGTATACAGGCGCAGATTCACCTTGATGTTGGGATAGATGGCCTCAAAATCCTCTATGGCCTTGCGGTAGAGATCGGCCTGAGTGATGTTGGTATCATTCTTGGCCCAGAAGGTGATCTCGTAGGTACGGGACTCATCGAAGCTCTCCGGCAGCTCAAAGGCCGATTTGTCCTGGGCACCGTGGCAGGCGCTCAGCAGCAGGCAGGCTGTGCACAGCAGCAGCAGGCCCAGTCTTTTCAGCATGCGGCTCATCCCTTCGTCCCTCCCCTCGCCACACCGGCCATGATCTTCTTATGGAAGATGAGGAACAGCACGATCAGCGGGATGGAAATGGACACCACCGCCGCCATCATGGCCGGGATGTTCTCGCGGCCAAAGCCGTTTTCGCGGATCTCCTGAATGCCGTTGGACACCAGGTAATAGTTCGGGTCATCCGTGATCAGACGGGGCCAGACGTAGGAATTCCAGCACTCAATCACCTTGAGGATCGTGATGGTCACGATCGTCGGGCGGCAGATGGGAATCATGACCTTCCACAGGTATTTCAGGTCGGAGGTCGCATCCACCTTCGCGGCATAGTAGAGCTCATCGGGAATCTGCGCAAAGTTCTCCTTGAGCAGATAGATGTAGAACACCGAGGTTACCGAGGGCAGGATGAGTCCCAGGAAGGTGTTGCGCAGATCCAGATTGGTGATGGTGACGAAATTGGTGATGATCACCAGCTCGTTGGGAATCATCATCAGGGACAGGAATATCACGAAGGCCGCGTTCTTCCCCGGGAAGTCCAGCCGCGCAAAGGCAAAGGCCGCCAGCACCGTCACCACCATCATGACCGCCGTGGTGACGACGGTAAAGATCAGGGTGTTGACGAAATACTGCGACAGCGGCACGGCAGTGAAGGCCTCCGCATAATTCTGCAGGGTCGGCGAGAGGGTGAAGAGCTGGGGAATGTACTCCGCGTTATACGCGCCATAGCTCTTCAGGGAGGTGAGAATCATCCAGTAAAACGGAAACAGCACCACCAGCGCCCAGAGGGCCAGCAGCGCGTATACAACGGTATTGCGTACCCGCTCCGCCGTACGGGCGCTGCGCTCGATCCGTTCAAAATCCATCGGTTTTGCCATCTTCTCCCCTCCTTTCAATAGTGCACATGCTTCTTGCTGACCAGCAGGTTGATGCAGGTAATCGTCAGCACGATCACAAACAGGATAATCGCCGCCGCCGAGGCGAAGGACGGGTATCCGCCGCTGTCGCCATAGAGCATATCATAGACATAGCCGACGATGGTGTTCATCTCCGCTGCATTCAGGTTGGTGCCGAAAAGCGCCACGGCGTCGCTGTAAGCCTTGAACGCGCCGATGAAGCCCGTGATGATCAAATAGAACATCGTAGGGGAAATCAGCGGCAACGTGATGCGCCAGAACATGCGCCTGCGGGAGGTACCATCCACCCGGGCAGCCTTGTAGTACGTATCGTTGACAGAGGCCAGCGCACTTGTCAGCACCAGCACCTTGAAGGGCATGACGACCCACACCGTGTAGAAGCACAGCACAAACATCTTCGCCCAGTAAGGACCGTCGATGAAATCAATGGGCTGCATGCCAAACCAGCCGAGGATTAGGTTCATTAATCCATCGGTATAGGGAGTTTTCTTGAACAGGATCATGAACACCAGGCCCACGGCAAGGGTGTTGGTCACATAGGGCAGGAAGTAAACCGTCTGGAACAGATTGCGCAGCTTCTGGATGGAGGACAAGCCCAGGGAGATCAGCAGCGCCAGCCCGGTAGAGAGCGGCACGGTGATCATGACCAGAATGAAGGTGTTGCGCACTGCCTGCAGAAAATAGGGATCATGCAGGACGTAGGAGTAATTGTACGTGCCCACGCCATAGTAGGTCTGGGATGCGGAATTATAGCCCTCCTCAAAGGAGTAGATGAACACGTCAATGAGCGGATAGACCATGAAAATGCCCAGGAACAGGATTGCCGGCAGCAAATAGAGCCAACCCTTCATGCTTCTGTTATCCATACGCCCTCCTTAGCTGAGCTCCGCGTCGATGCGCGCCTGGGTATCCTTGCTGAAAATCAGCGTCTTTTCCGGATTCACGCTGAAACGCACCTGGGCAGCCTCGTCATCCAGGTTCCGGGCCGAAGGGATGATCGCCCGCAGCTGCTCGCCCTCCAACGCCGGGTGAGACGCCACCACGGACACATCGCGGCCCATAATCTCCACGCCGCGAAGGGCACATTTCAAGTGGCCGTTTGCATCCAGCTGGAAGCCCTCAGGACGGATGGCGGCATACACCTCCTGATCCGGCACGTCCTTCACGCGCAGAATCACATCCTCCCCCACATAGAGCCTGCCGCCGCTTACACGCCCGTGGAACACATTGATCGGCGGCGTACCCAGGAATTTGGCCACAAACAGATTTGCCGGGCAGTCGTAGACCTGCTGCGGCTTGCCGATCTGCTGGAGCATGCCGTCCTTCATCACCACGATCAGGTCGGAGATGGACATGGCCTCCTCCTGATCATGGGTGACGAACACCGTGGTGATCTTCGTTTCCCGCTGGATGCGGCGGATTTCCTCACGGGTCTGCAGGCGCAGCCGCGCATCCAGGTTGGACAGGGGCTCGTCCATCAGCAGCACGCGGGGACGCTTCACCAGCGCCCGGGCGATGGCCACACGCTGCTGCTGCCCGCCGGAGAGCTCCGCAGGCTTGCGATCCATCAGCGTATCAATCTGCACGAGCCGGGCCGCCTCCAGGGCACGTTTCTTCATCTCCGCCTTGCTCAGTCTGTCCTCTCCCTTGAAGTTCTCCATGGGGAAGAGGATATTCTTCTCCACCGTCAGATGAGGATACAGCGCGTAATTCTGGAACACAATGCCCACGCCGCGATGCTCGGCGGGAATCCTGGTCACATCGTCGTCATCGAAGAAGATTTGACCGTCCGTTGCCTTCATCAGGCCGCTGACGAGGTTCAGCACGGTGGACTTGCCGCAGCCCGAAGGCCCCAGCAGGCCCACCAGCTTGCCATCGGGAATTTCAAAGGTAAAATCATTGACCGCGATCACGTCCGGCGCATTCTTGCTGCGGTTGGGGAATCTCTTGGTCAGATGCTGCAATACGATCTTCATCTTTATCCCATCCCTTGATATTGTCTGCTGCACACCAAAGCGCATGGCGGGGCCATACATGTCCTATTTTACCTTTCCTTTGGATACAAGTCAATGTTTCACAGCCCCGTGCAGTAAAAAAGCCGCCCGTTTGCCGGGCGACGCCATGTTTTCACTTACCAGGCGTTCAGCAGCCTGCCGCAGGTCAGCCATCCATCCACGCACAGCACGGCGTTTGTCGCCATGATCAGGAAGCACGCCAGAAACACCACTCCATCGCTCTTGATATCATCCCAATAGCAGACCAGCGCAAAGCCGAGGCCGCCGGCAATGTTCTCAAAAAACTCCGACACGCGGAACTTCACCACCGCGAAGGAATCCCGAAACGCGCCTGCCACCCAGCAGGACAGATGGAAGAGCATCCCCAGCCCCAGACCAATCGCCCGGGCAGTGGCCTCATCCAGCCCGTTGCTGCTGGGCTGATAGGTCTGCAAAACCGCCAGCGTAACCGCATACAGCACCGCCGGTACAGACACCAGCATAATGCACAGAATCGCAAAGCCCTTGTAGGGCGGCTGTTTCTTGTTC
This sequence comes from Clostridia bacterium, assembly GCA_017481825.1. GTDB lineage: Bacteria > Bacillota > Clostridia > Christensenellales > Aristaeellaceae > UBA11524. The sequence continues at coordinate 14,619 of JAFUOR010000004.1, read as the reverse complement.
TCGTCCTGCATGCAGACACCTCATCTGTATCATACTTTTCTCAGCACGCTCATCATAGCACGCCGACAGCGGGAAAGTCAAGGGCTGCCGCCGTGTCAGGCCATCCGGCACACCTGTTAAATTTCCGCGAAGGCACCCTTGAGCCCTTGTCCACGATACGCTTGCAATGCCCTGGCGGCGATGGTATACTAAAGGACAGAAAAAGTCGTTTATAGGGGGAAAAGCGCGTGAAAGCCATTGAAGTTTATCAAAGCGACCTGGTGGAGGGTCAGGAGAAGAAGCGTCAGCACACGTCCCGGCAGGAGTATTATCAGCATCTGCGGGATGCGCTGTATCACGAGCTGCGGGATGAGGGCAAGAGCGAATGGCTGGATAAGCTGGTGCACATGTACCGCCGCACGCCGGATGGCCCGATTTATGTGTTGGATGCGGCGGCGGTGAACGACTGCTACAAGATGCTCGTCTTTGGCCGGTCGATGGCGGATACGAGTCGTGGAGTGCCATATTTTGAGCTGTCTGGTCAGGTCGTGGCGTGGGAGCGCTTTGCGCGCTTCACCGATGCGCCCATGGCCCGCATGAACCGTCAGCTGCTGGAGACGATGGAGGTGCTGCGTGCCGTCAGCCGCCAGATGCAGGAGATGAACCGCTCCACTGTGGCGCTGGATCCCGAAAGCGAGGCGGCCAAGACCATCGAGAACCTCCGCATGATGGCTACCATGCAGCAGCAGAGTCTGGGCGAACTGCGCGTGGAGAACGCTGAACTGCGCAGGCAGCTTGATGAACTGAGCGAGGGCGTCATCAGCCAGAGGGTGCAGCGCATGCTGGACGAGCGCGCCCGCGTGGCGATGCAGGAGGCTGAACAGCTGCAGGAGCAGCGCCGTCAGGAGGCGGAGACCGTGTTTCAGACGCACTTTGCGTCCCTTGCTGAGGAGGCTCGGACCCAGCGTCAGGCGGAGGATCACACTGCCTTGCAGGGTTACGGGGAGGCCGTTCTGGCTTACGATGCCATCCGGCAGGACATGGCCCAATCCATGAACCGCTGGGCTCAGCAGCTGCACGATGCGGATCATCTCATGCTGGCCCAGAGCTATGTGGGGCTTTACCGCACGGCGAACGACACGCTGGATGGGACGCTCATGCAGCTAACGGCGCTGCGGACGCCCGCAGTGGGCATGGAAGCGCTGCTGACCTTCAAGAAACAGCTGGACGGACAGATGATCCGCATGGAGAATGCCATGCGCCGCCTGGGGTTGCAGGCGGTACGTCCCCAAATGGGAGAAGCCTATGAGCCGGGCATTCACATGGCGGCGGAGGGCGCTGAACCCGGAGCGAGGATCGTGCAGGTGACGGCCCCCGGCGTGGCGGCGATGAATGCAGACGGGACGTACCGCAAGGTGCTCATCCCGGCGGAAGTGACGGTGGAATAAGAAGAATGTCGATGAACAGGCATGACGCGCGTCGTGCCTGTTTTTTTGTGTCTCACACGCTGCAACGCCTGTCGAAAACCATCTGCCAGCACCGATTTTTTTCGACAAAGGTTGCCGACAAAAGACAGTCTTTTCCCCTTGTCAGCGGAATCCGACGGGCCTATAATGACGAAGAAGCATGACACATAGCACAAAAGAGGACAAATGGAATGGAGGAAATATCCATGAGGGAAGAAGCGTTCCGGCTGGAAACGGGGGAATCGGTGATGCTGCTGATGGTGGACAGCGAGGGTTCAGCAGGCACGCCCTGCCGACTGCTGCAGGCGAAGATGCCGGGGCATGCGGGGGAGCACTCAGCAGCGTGGCACGTGGCAGCGATGCTCACGGGAATCGGTGTACCGTCAAAGCTGCTGGGCTATGATTACCTGCGCACGGGGCTGCTGCTGCTTCTGGAGCGCCCGGTGCTGGGCAGATCCCTGACCAAAGGGCTCTACCCGCGCATTGCCCAGGAGCATGAGGCAACCACCCAAAGCGTGGAGCGTGCTATCCGCCACGCCATCGAACTGACCTGGCAGCGCGGCGGCGCAGAAGCCTACCGCCAAAGCCTCGGCCGCTGGGCCAGCCCCACCGGTGATCGCCCCACCAACGCTGAATTTCTGTCCCAGGTGGCTGAGAGTATCAGGATGAGGCGGATGATGTGAGGCCAGGAGCCTTGCTCCTGGACACCGGGAGAGCGCTATTCTCCACCTACTTAGGGGTCATTCACTCAACATCGCCCTGCGCTTTCGCCTGCGGCGAACTTCCCACCGGGGAGCCGCTCCGAACGATGTCCCCGGCGAACCCCTTTTCGCGATTTGGTTGAGAGCCTTCGGCTGACATTGTGCGAGCGTGATTATTGGAGGGGCGAAATCCACGTGTTCCTTGTCGGTCACGCTTTGGCTCGACTCTCCTACGGTCGTCTCGCGTCGCCCGCGGTCTGAGCGCACCTTCGCGGCAGCAAGAGGCGGCCCCGGCACCAGGTTCTCTCATCTCAGAAGGCAAGTATCCCCCAAAGGGTCTCCATGCCGCGTGCACGAACTCCTTTTCAACTGCCCCAAACCGTGCTATAATGGAGGAAACGCACACGCAAGGAGGTGCTTCCCATGCTGAACAATCCCCTGCTGCCCGGCTTTTATCCTGATCCATCCATCTGCCGGGTGGGCGATGATTATTACATGGTAACCTCGTCCTTCACCTATTTCCCTGGCGTGCCGGTGTTTCACAGCCGCGATCTGATGCACTGGGAGCAGATTGGTCACTGCCTCACCCGTCCGGAGCAGCTGCCCCTGGACTGGCAGGCAATCTCCGGCGGCGTCTATGCGCCGACGATCCGCTGTCATGATGGCCTGTTCTATATGGTCACTACCAACGTCAGTCATGGGGGGAACTTTTTCGTCACTGCGGCAGACCCTGCGGGCCCGTGGAGCGATCCGGTGTATGTGAAGGGTGCGCCGGGCATTGATCCCACGATCTTCTGGGACGACGACGGCACGGCCTACATGATGGGTACCACCGACTGGAAGGAAGCGGTGCCGGGCGTGTGGATCGGTCAGGTGGATCTGGAGAAGGGCTGCGTGGTGGGAGAGCGTGTGCTGGCCTGGCGCGGTGCGCTGCGCAAAGCCTCCGCCCCCGAAGCGCCCCATCTGTACAAGAAGGATGGCTGGTATTACCTCATGATCGCCGAGGGCGGCACGGAGGACTTCCATGCCGTGACCATTGCCCGCAGCCAGCATATTCTGGGCCCTTACGAGGGATACAGGGGCAATCCCATCCTGACCCACCGTCATCTGGGCTTTGACTATCCCATTGCCAACGTGGGCCATGGCGATCTGGTGCAGACCCAAAACGGCGAGTGGTACATGGTGATGCTGGCGTCCCGCATCTATGGCGGCTATCACAAAAATCTGGGTCGGGAGACCTACATTGCTCCGGTGGACTGGTCAGGCGAGTGGCCGGTGGTCAGTCCCGGAACGGGCAAGGTAGAATGGACGTACCCCGCGCCCAAGCTTCCCGAACACCCCTATGCCGAGCCGGATCACGACGACTTTCGCGACATGTGCTGGAACACCCTTGGAACGCCGGAGGACGGAACCTTTTCCACCGATGGCAAGGTGCTGACGCTGCGTTCCACCTGCGACTGGCTGGAGCCCGAGAAGCTGCCCCATCCTGCTGCGCCTAACGGCTGTCCCGGCTTCTATGGCCGCCGCCAGCAGCACATGACCTTCTCAGCTGCGGTGACCCTTGCTGCTCCTGACAGGGGCATGGCGGGCCTGCTGCTTCTGCAGCACGGCTTCAACGGGCTTTTTGTGGGTCTGACCCGCACGGAGAATGGTCTGGTGATGCGTGCCATCCGCAACGAAAAATACGGTAAACCCGATTATGACAACCCCCGAGACTATCCCCGCGAGATGAAGCTGCTGTATGAAGCGCCCTTCGACGGCTCCGAATGCACGCTCACCATCGCCGCAAAAGGACAGCAGCACAGCCTGATGGTGAATGATCGGGTGCTGGCCGAAACCGACGGCAGCTTCCTGGGCAGCGAGACTGCCGGCGGCTTTGTGGGCGCGTACGTGGGCTGCTGCGTCATGGGTGCGGGTGCGGAGGCAGCGTTCCGTGATTTCCGGTATACAGGCGAATAAGGGATGGAGGTATGACCCATGAATTTTCTTGAAGAGCGAATTGTCCGCGATGGCATCGTCAAGCCCGGCAACGTGCTCAAGGTGGACAGCTTTCTGAACCATCAGATGGACATTGCGCTGATGAATGAAATCGGTATGGAGTTCCACCGCCGCTTTGCGCATAAGCCCATCACCAAGGTGCTGACCATCGAGGCCTCTGGCATTGCCATCGGCTACGCGGCAGCCAATGCATTCAAGGTGCCGCTGGTGTTTGCAAAAAAGTCGAAGTCCATCAATATTGAGGGCGATATGTATGTGGCGGAGGTGGAGTCCTTTACCCATAAGAACCGCAACCAGGTCATTGTGTCCAAGAAGTTCCTTGGCCCGGAGGATCATCTGCTGATTGTAGATGACTTCCTCGCCAACGGCTGCGCCCTGCAGGGGCTGATCTCCATCAGCGAGTCCGCCGGGGCCACGGTGGAGGGCCTGGGCATTGCCATTGAGAAGGGCTTCCAGATCGGCGGACGCGTCATCCGCAATCTGGGTTATCACCTGGAATCGCTGGCCATCGTTGATGCGATGGATGCGGAGACGGGAACGATCACATTCCGTCCTCAGGTATAAAAAATCACCCGCATCTGCGTCCATTCAGATGCGGGTGATCCTGTATGCTGTTTAGCCAACAGCCTCGTTGGCGGTGGTCAGCTTCATCAGCTCCCACAGCTCCAGCTGCTGCTGGGTGAACTCCTCGTCCGCTTCCCATGCCTGGGCCGTAGTGGGATCGTAGGAGACGGTGAACTGCACAAGCACTGCGGCGTAGGGCGTGGCGCTCAGGTCGATGGTGCTGCTGAGCTTCTCCTTACGGCCGGTGAAATGGTTGGTGCCAAGGGTCTGGGCGGTGATGGCGTCGCGGGCCACATAGATGGCGGTCTTGTCGATGCTGCCATCCGCCGTCAGGGAGGCGGATACGGTCAACTGACCATCCTCAATCTCATAGGTCACATAGCCCAGCTGCATGCCGTCGGAGAGCATGGGCACGGTGAGCGTGCTGTCTTCCAGCGCATCCACGTCGAGAATGACGGCATATTTGCGGCTGCTGCCGTCCGCCAGCTGGCGCAGGGTCAGCCCGCCAGCGTAAACCGCAGTGTCGGTCAGCCGCGCCATCTCCCGGGTTACCCGGAAGGAATGGGCGGCGCTGTCGGTCTGCACGGTTACGGTGTAGCTGGACTGCGCGCCGTCCAGGCGCAGATACATATCCTCGGATTCAAACGTGCCACTGCACATGCCGTAGGAGCGCTGGTACACCGTGCCGCCCCATTCATCGGTAATGGTCAGGGTGACATTCGTTTCGCCCTCCAGCGGGCAGCGGACGCGCAGATAGCTGCGGTCAGTGACCTCGGCAGATGCCGCGGCAGCGTTGTCGATGATGCAGACATCCTCCGCAAGCGCCGGGGAAACCAGCAGCATCAGCAGCGCAAGGGTCAGCGCAAGGATGTTCCTCATGGTGGATTCACCTCAGTTGATCTTCTTCAATCATACAACGGATGAGGCTTGCCTTTTCATCCGCTGCAGCAAAACAATTTTCGGCGTGCAGGGGCTGGAATCCTGCTGGAAATCGGACTGTTTTCGACGAAAAGTTGTAACAAAAAATACGGCTTTACAATCAGAAGCAAAAGTGCTATAATCAAAAATCATCACGATGAACGGGAACGCCGTTCCGACGCCTGATGCAGAGAGCCGCGCGGCTGGTGTGAGCGCGGACAGGCAGAGAACAGCCGCTCGCCCGGGAGTGATACCGGCACATGCCGGCGCCTGGCGCACGTTACGCGCAAGAGTGGCCCGGATTCCGGGCAAGCAGAGTGGTACCGCGAAGCACACGCTTCGTCTTTGCGTTTTTTGCAGGGGCGAAGCGTTTTTCTTTTCCCCGTCAACAACGACATCAGGGAGGCAAGCAAGCATGGACATCAAGCCTTACATTCCCGCAGAGATCGAGCCGAAATGGCAGAAGATCTGGGAGGACACCCACGCCTTTGAGGCGACCACCGACTACTCCAAGCCCAAGTTCTACGGCCTGATTGAGTTCCCCTATCCCTCCGGACATGGCCTGCACGTGGGCCATCCCCGCTCCAACACAGCCATGGACATCATTGCCCGCAAGCGCCGCATGGAGGGCTACAACGTGCTCTTCCCCATCGGCTGGGATGCGTTTGGCCTGCCTACGGAGAACTTTGCCATCAAGAACAAGGTGCATCCTGCCATCGTGACCAGGCAGAACATCGACCACTTCCGCACGCAGCTCAAGCGTACGGGCGTGTCCTTTGACTACACCCGCGAGGTCGATACCACCGATCCCAACTACTACCGCTGGACCCAGTGGATATTCCTCCAGCTGTTCAAGCATGGCCTGGCCTATAAGAGCGAGATGCCCATCAACTGGTGCACCTCCTGCAAGTGCGGTCTGGCCAATGAGGAGGTCGTGGGCGGCGTGTGCGAGCGCTGCGGCTCGCAGGTCATCCGTAAGGTCAAGAAGCAGTGGATGCTCAAGATTACCGACTATGCCCAGAAGCTGCTCGATGGCCTGGATACCGTTGATTTCATTGAGAAGGTCAAGATTCAGCAGCGCAACTGGATTGGCCGCTCCATCGGCGCGGAGGTCGATTTCAAGCTGACTGCGGAGGGTGAGCAGGTACGCATCTTTACCACCCGCCCCGATACGCTCTTTGGCGCGACCTACATGGTGCTGTCTCCCGAGCATCCGCTGATTGAGAAACTCAAGGATCAGATCACCAACTATGCCGATTGCGTAGCCTACCGCGACGAGGCGGCAAAGAAGTCTGACTTTGAGCGTGCAGAGCTGGCCAAGGACAAGACCGGCGTGCAGATTGAGGGTGTTCGTGCCGTCAATCCTGTGAATGGCAAGGAGATTCCGATCTGGCTTTCCGACTATGTCCTCATGTCCTACGGCACCGGCGCGATCATGGCTGTTCCGGCCCATGATACCCGCGACTGGGAATTTGCGACCAAGTTCGGCCTGCCCATGGTCGAGGTCGTGGCTGGCGGTGATATCCAGAAGGAAGCCTACACCGATATTCAGGACGGCATCATGGTCAACTCCGACTTCCTCAACGGCATGACCGTTGCCCAGGCGAAGGAGGCTATCATCGAGAAACTGACTGAAATGGGCGTAGGCGAGAAGAAGGTCAACTACAAGCTGCGCGACTGGGTGTTCAGCCGTCAGCGCTACTGGGGCGAGCCCATCCCGGTGGTGCACTGCGACAAGTGCGGCATCGTGCCTGTGCCGGAGGATCAGCTGCCCATCACGCTGCCCATGGTGGATAATTACGAGCCCACCGATTCCGGTGAGTCCCCCCTGTCCGTCATGACCGACTGGGTCAACACCACCTGCCCCTGCTGCGGCGGCGCGGCCAAGCGTGAGACGGATACCATGCCCCAGTGGGCCGGTTCCTCCTGGTACTTCATGCGCTATTGCGATCCGAAGGCGACCTGTGGTATCGGCAGTAAGGAAGCCCTCGATTACTGGATGCCCGTTGACTGGTACAACGGCGGCATGGAGCACACCACGCTGCATCTGCTCTATTCCCGCTTCTGGCACCTGTTCCTGCATGATATCGGCGCCATCTCCGCGCCCGAACCCTACCAGAAGCGCACAAGCCACGGCATGATCCTGGGCGAAAACGGCGAGAAGATGTCCAAGAGCCGCGGCAATGTCATCAATCCCGACGATATCATCGACGAGATCGGCGCGGACGCCTTCCGTGTGTATGAGATGTTCATGGGCGCCTTCGATCAGGCGATTCCGTGGTCCACCAAGAGCGCCAAGGGCTGCCGCCGCTTCCTCGACCGCGTGTGGAGGCTGCAGGAAAATGTTGTGGATACCATGGCGTATTCCGACAAGCTGCGCACCATCATGCACGAGACTATCAAGAAGGTCACCCTTGACTACGAGGCCATGAAGTTCAACACCGCTATCGCCGCCATGATGACGCTGGTGAATGAGATGGTCGCCGCTACTTCCGTCACCAAGGGCGAGTTGGCCACGCTGATGAAGCTGCTCAACCCCGTTGCGCCCCATATCACCGAGGAAATGTGGGAGCTGCAGGGCCTTGGCACGGCAGGCATCCATCATGAACCCTGGCCCGTGTGGGACGAGGCTGCGCTGGTCAAGACCGAGGTCGAGATTGCGGTGCAGGTGGCGGGCAAGATCCGCGGCCGCATCATGATCCCCGCTGACATGACGAAGGAAACCGCCGAGAAGGAACTCGTCAACCATCCCGAGGTGCAGAAGATTCTCGCTGGTAAGACCGTCATGAAGGTCATCTTCGTGCCCGGCCGTCTGGTGAACTTTATTGCGAAATAACCAGGGACTGTGTTTCTGAGTCCCGCTTGGGGGCGCCCCGCCCCTGAGCCTCCCATCTCACGATGAAGCTGCGCGCTTTCGCTTGGAGTGTGCCCGCGTGAGAGTTATATGGCCGCTGTCCGTCTTTGGGCAGCGGCGTTTTAGAAGGAGCGCTGTCTATGGATTACAACCAGCTTGCCCTTGAATTGCATGAAAAGAACCACGGCAAGGTCGGTGTTACCAGCAAGGTGAAGGTAGAAAACCGCGACGACCTTTCCACCGCCTACACCCCCGGCGTGGCGGAGCCCTGCCGCCGCATCTGCCAAAATCCCAAGGATGTGTACCGCTACACCGCCAAGGGCAATCTGGTGGCGGTGGTGTCCGATGGCACGGCGGTGCTGGGTCTGGGCGATATCGGCCCGGAGGCAGCAATGCCCGTCATGGAGGGCAAGGCTATCCTGTTCAAGGAATTTGCCGATGTGGACGCATTCCCCATCTGCCTTGCCACCAAGGATGTGAACGAGATCGTCAGGACGGTCAAGTACCTTGCGCCCACCTTCGGCGGCATCAACCTGGAGGATATCTCCGCACCCCGCTGCTTTGAAATTGAGCGCCGTCTGAAGGAGGAACTCGATATTCCCGTCTTCCATGATGATCAGCATGGCACGGCCATCGTGGTGTCCGCAGGCCTCCTCAACGCTCTCAAGCTGGTGGGCAAGAAGATGGAGGACGTGAGCATCGTTATCAATGGTGCAGGCAGCGCGGGCATCAGCATCGCCAAGCTCCTGATGCTCTTTGGTGCAGGCAACATCGTGCTGGTGGATAAAAAGGGGGCGGTGAGCGTGGAGGAGGATTGGCTCAATCCTGCTCAGCGCGCCATGGCCGAGGTCACCAATAAGCTGGGCGAGCGCGGCGTGCTGGCGGACATCATCAAGGGCAAGGACGTGTTCATCGGCGTGTCTGCGCCCGGTGTGATGACGGCGGAGATGGTCTCCGCCATGGCCAGGGATGCAATCGTCTTTGCCATGGCCAACCCGACGCCCGAGATCATGCCCGAGGAGGCTGCCAGGGGCGGTGCGCGGGTCATTGCCACCGGACGCAGTGATTATCCCAACCAGATCAACAACGTGCTGGTTTTCCCCGGTATCTTCCGCGGCGCGCTGGATGCGCAGGCTACGGATATCACCGAGGAGATGAAGCTCACCGCCGCCCGTGCCATCGCGGCCATCGTCACGGAGGAGGAGCTGCGAGAGGATTACATCATTCCCGGCGCTTTTGACAAGCGGGTTGCCGCTGCTGTGGCGGAGGCCGTGAAGGACTGCGCCAAGCGCCAGGGCGTATCCAGACTGGATCAGTAAGGAGGCGCCCATGAAACGCTTCATTTCCCTGCTGCTGGCATTTTTGCTGCTTACCACCATCACTGCATACGGAGAGGATACGACCATGCAAACCATCGTCCCCACCTGGGATCACGTCAAGCCCCTTGGACGCACGCATATGCTGGAGGACTCCCTTTGGCTGGCCTTCTCTGGCTCCGGCGCGGAGTTCGCCTTCCATGGCAGGTATTGCTCCGTCACCATCGGCGGCGACGTGAATGCTGCCAAGGCCAACAACGAGGCCAATCAGGTGCGCATTGCCATCTATGTGAACGGCGAGCGTACGGTTGATGATATGATCGATGCGAAGGAGAAGACCTACACCGTCTTTGAGAGCGACGATGCGCAGGATGTGACCGTGCGCATCGTGAAGCTGTCGGAAACTGCCATGTCCACCTGCGGCATCAAGGGTATCACCACCGACGCGCCCATCCATCCCACGCCTGAAAAGGCACGGAAGATCGAATTCATCGGTGACTCCATCACCTGCGGTTACGGTGTGGATGACGAGGTCGCGGAGCACCACTTCGTCACCGGCACGGAGGATGTCACGAAGGCCTACGCCTACAAGACCGCCGCTGCCCTTGATGCGGATTACAGCATGGTCTCCATCAGCGGCTACGGCATTATTTCCGGCTATACCGCTACGGGCGAGGAGAAGATCACCGCCCAGACCATCCCGCAGTTCTACACCAAGCTGGGTTTCTCCTACGGGACGTATCAGAAGAAGATCGCTGCGTCCGTCAAGTGGGACTTCTCGGCCTATGTACCCGACCTGATCGTGGTGAACCTGGGCACGAACGACGATTCCTACACCCTTGACCACGCAGACCGCCAGGAGGAATACCGCGCGGCCTATGTGGAATTCCTCAAGGTCATCCGCCAGAACAATCCCCAGGCGAAGATACTCTGTACGCTGGGCGTCATGGGTGACCGCCTCTATCCGCAGGTGGAGAAGGCTGTGGACGCCTATTCGGCCGAAACCGGCGATACCAACATCGCCTGCATGAGGTTCAGCGTTCAGCTGGCTTCTGATGGCTACGCGGCGGACTGGCATCCCACCCAGAGAACCCATGATAAGGCCGCTGAAAAGCTCACGGCGGAAATTCGCCAGCTGATGGGCTGGTAAAGGCATCATTCACCCCATGGAGGCATCTGTTCAGATCCTCTCCATGGGGCTTTTATTATGAACACATGCGTTCATTCCGTACGCGCATCCATTGACACAAAACATGTGTGATGCTACAATTATCATAACGATAAAACCGTATAAGGAGGCATCCATCATGAAGAAGATCTTTGCCCTGCTCCTGACGCTGGCCCTGCTGCTCCCCACGCTGGCCGTTGCCGAGATGACTGAAGAAGAGCTCCATGCCTGGGCTCTGGAGAACGGCTATGTGAAGCTTGAGGCTGACACCATCACCTCCGCCACCACCAACAAGGCCGGCGGCGTGAACTACGGCGCAATCGAGTGGAGCACCGAGCTGCAGGAAGGGGCCATCAAGGAGTTCCTCAAGGGCGGCCATTATCTGGGCAGCGCTGATTTTGCGCAGGATGAGTCCGGCTACAACTACCGCGAGATGTACCAGATGGCTACCAGCTACAACAACGTGCCCTCCAACACCAACCTGGAGCTGGTGCTGGACGTGGATAACTTCCACCTGCTGGGCGTGAGCGAGGCTGGCACCACCAAGACCATCGAGTTCCAGCGCAATCCCAAGGTCTCCATCTCCTGGTGCCGTCAGCTGCGCATCGAGGAGGAAGAGCTGGGCTACAACTACTACTGCTCCTACGGCGTGCAGTTTGACGGCGAGGTGCGCATTTTCACCGCTGCCGATCTGGAGACGGCCGAGGGTCAGGATCAGCTGATCAACCTGTTCGATAAGTACTATCCCACCCTGGCCTCCAACTGGGGCGCTTACAGCGCAACCTTCGCTGCCGCGACCACCGAGGAAGAAATCCGCGCGGGCAAGCTGGGCTACATCACCAATTCCCTGAGCAGCGGCGCGATGGTCATCTACGAGGTCGTGCCGACCCGCATCATCGTCACTGCGCCCTTCCTGATGAACATGTCCCCCACCATGGCCAATGCTGCGCGCTTCACCGCTGTGCAGGAAGGCGAGACGAAGTACAATTACGCGCTGGGCCTGAGCGAGTCCTTCCTGGATCAGCTGGTGGCCTACAAGAACGAGTACATTGCCACCGCCGAGGGCCTGGAGGCTGTGAAGGCCTACTACACCACCGGTATGTATCCCATGCTGGATGGCTACTGCGCGGCTTATGGAGCTCCCACCAGTCTGGATCTGGCGCTGCTGACCACCAATGCCGCTGGCCTGAAGACCCAGACCACCTGGCTGCCTGCGGAGGACGGCAAGAACATCGGCACCGCTGCGGGCTTCCATGGCACGATCACGGCGGATGTGGTGCTGAACGAGGATGGCACCATCGCCTCTCTGACCATCGACACCTCCTGCGAGAACGCCGATTACGGCGCGAAGGTCGGCACTGATGCGTCTTTCCTGAGCCAGTTCGTCGGCAAGACCGGCCCCTTCGTGCTGGGTGAGGGCGTTGACGTTGTGTCCGGTGCGACCAGCACCTCCGCCGCGGCAGTGGAGGCCGTCAACAACGCCATCAAGTAAGACATTTCCGTTTCATCGGCCCTGCTGGCGCAGCTTTCTGTGTCGGCAGGGCTTTTGCTGTGTGCTTGACATTCCGCTGCTGCGGTGGTATGATAAGACCCCTTTCCAAACATACAGATGAAGGAGGTGTTTCCCATGGAGCTTTGGAACCTCTATACCCCCGACCGGCAGAATACAGGCCTGACCATGCAGCGCGGCGATCCCGTTCCGGAAGGGCTGTGCCATCTGGTGGTGCATGTGGTGATCTTCAATAGCAGGGGCGAGATGCTGATCCAGCAGCGCCAGCCCTTCAAGGCAGGCTGGCCGAACCTGTGGGATGTGACCGTCGGCGGCAGTGCCGTGGCGGGGGACAGCAGCCAGAGCGCCGCCGAGCGCGAGGTGCTGGAGGAGATCGGCCTCCCCATTGACCTGACGGGAAACCGCCCCAAGCTGACCATCCACTTCAACGTCGGTTTTGATGATATCTACACCCTCGTGCAGGATGTGGATCTGAACGCGCTGACCCTGCAGGAGAGCGAGGTTCAGGCGGTCAAATGGGCAGGAGAGGAAGAAATTCAGCAGATGATCCGGGAGGGGAGTTTCATCCCCTATCATTCGTCGCTGATTTCGCTCCTTTTTGCCCTGCGCGACCAGCGGGGGACGATCACGCACAGGAGAAATGTGGAATGTCCCCGCTGATGATTCTGGAGCGCATCCTGCATAACATGAACAGCACCCTGCCCTGATGACGGGACAGGGTGCTGCTTTTTATGCCGGGATATGATCAATGAGCCAGCCCAGCATCTGCTGATTGACCTCAAATACGCTGCGGAATTTGCTGCTGCCTGCAAAGGCGGCCAGGCAGAGCAGCTCGTTGCCGATGAGCATTGTGGGGACGGAGCTCCATTCAGCCTCCGTCAGTGGGGTGACGCTGTCATAGCCATTCAGGATGGCCCTGCACAGGAGGGGCCAGGCGGTTTCCCAAGGCACATCGTCGCGACCGTAGGTCTCCGAGAGGACGGCGGTGGCGGTGTAGCAGGGATCGAAGACGCGCACGCTGCGGATGGAGAAATCAAAATCGATGAAGCCAATGCCCGCCGCCGTATCAATCAGGTTGGAGGGGTTCGGGTCACGGTGGATGAGCGCGCGGGGAAGATCGCACAGTTGCTGCACCTGATCGGCATAGTTCTGGGGGAAGTTGGCGGGGAAGGCGCTGGCCTCCCTGGCGCGGGGGATGGCCCAGTTCAGCAGATGGGCGGCGTAATCCTGGTCATCGGCGCAGGATTGATCCTCCAGCGCGGCGGTGGCAAGGTGGAGCTTGGCCAGGGCGGCGCCGATGCGCAGTCCGCTTTCCTCCGGGGCATCCAGCAGCTTCACAGCCCGCAGGGGCTTGCCTGGCACACGGCGGCACAGGGTGATCCACATGTCGTGGAAGGCAAGGGCGCGGGAGCCATCCGGAAGCGTCTGCGCCTGCGCAGCGGGGATGCCCTGATCGTGCAGTAGATCCGCCAGCGCGATGGCCAGGCGGCAGGCGTGATCATCCGTGTAGGCCTTGAGGACGAGGCTGTCCCCAGCATACATGGCGCTCTCGCTGATCTCACCGGAATCGGGGTAGGTCACAGGGGTCAGGGGCAGATCCAGGCCCCAGTGGGCCAGGGCTTCCTTGAAGCGTTCGTGGGTCAGCATTTTGAATACCTCCTCTGATAAACAGGGGACAACCGGCTCGCGTACCCGGTGTTCGCGGATGTAAGCCGTGGGCGAGCAGCCATATTCCCGGCGAAAGGCGCGGAAAAAGCCGGAATGGCTGTCAAAGCCCCAGCGAAGCGCCGCATCGGTGATGCTCATGCCCAGGCTGATGTGCCACATGGCATGCGTCAGCCGCCGCCGGGTGCGGTAACGGTTCAGCGGCATACCGACGGCCTTCTGGAACAGGTGCAGGAAGTGCCAGGTGGAATAGCCGGACAGCTCGGCCAGCTCTGCGGCGGAGACGTCGGCGTCAAGGGTGGCTTCGATGGCGTTGAGAATACGCTGCATGGCAGTTGCCTCCTTGTATGATATAGTCAGGTTTTAGAGGAGACCTGCGCTCCTTTAGGACTTGCTGACACGACTCAGAGGTGAGATAATGTCAGCAGAGGGCGGAGAGGCGTCGGGTGTTCTCCGTGAGCAAAAGGCTCGAACGAAAGA
>JAFUOR010000003.1 GCA_017481825.1 Clostridia bacterium | reverse complement strand
CTGGACGAGCCCACCGTCGGCCTTGACCCCGCGCAGATCATTGAGATCCGCGAGCTGAACCGTGAGCTGGGCAAGGAACACACGCTGGTGCTGTCCAGCCACATCCTGTCCGAGGTACAGGCAGTGTGTGACCATATCATGATCATCTCCAAGGGGCGTCTGGTCGCCAGCGACACGCCGGAGAACCTGACCACGCTTTTCGCCGGAACGACTACCATCAAGCTGGAGGTCATGGGCGATGCGGCTGCGGTACGCAGCGTGCTTTCCGGCATTGACGGCATTGAAATTGCCGCCCTCCATACCGAGGACGGCACGACCCGCTGCGAGCTGACCCAGACGGGCATTGATGATGCGCGCGCGGCAATCTTCACCGCCTTTGCCGATGCAAAGCTGGCCATCATCGAAATGAACCGCGTCCGCGCCAGCCTGGAGGACGTGTTCCTGGAACTGACCAGCGGCGAGGCATCCAACCTCCAGGCGGAGGAAGTTCCCGCAGAGCCTGAAGCAGAGGAGGTGCAGGAGGAATGATCGCAGTCTACCGGCGTGAGGTCGGTTCCTATTTCAAGGGCGTGCTGGGGTATCTGCTCGGCGCGTTCCTGCTGGTGTTTGCAGGCATTTACACCATGGCCTACAACCTCAGCGGCTACTATTCCAACTTTGAGTATGTTCTCTCCGCCATTGGGTTCATTTACCTGATCGCGGTGCCGGTCATCTCCATGCGCTCCGTGGCGGAAGAAAAGAAGCAGAAGACCGATCAACTGCTCTACTCCCTGCCCATCAGTCTAACCAGCGTGGTCGTGGGCAAGTATCTGGCCATGCTCACCGTCCTGGCGCTGCCCACGTGCATCATGGCGCTGTATCCGCTTATTCTCAGCCAGTTCGGTACCATCTCCTATGGCACGGCCTACGGCGCGCTGCTGGCCTTCTTCCTCATGGGCGGCTGCCTGCTGTCCATCGGTCTGTTCATTTCCTCCATCACCGATAGCCAGGTGGCGGCGGCGGTCATCACCCTGCTGGCGATGATGCTGCTCTACTTCATGTCCTCGCTGGCCTCTTATGTATCCACGGAGGCGGGCGCGTCCCTGAATGCCCTGATGCTGCTGGCGCTGATCGTGGCGGTCATCTTCTACATCATGTCGAAGAACGCCATTGTTTCCGCGCTGGTGGGAGCGCTGCTCATCGGCGGACTGCAGGTGTGGTATCACATCGACAGCAGCGTCTTCTCCGGTCTTTTTGCCAGCATGATGAGCGGAATCAGCGTCTTTGACCGGTTTGATACCTTCGTCAACGGCGTGTTCGACGTGACTGCCATCGTGTATTACCTGTCCATCATCGGCGTGATGCTCTTCCTGACGGTTCAGGTGATGGAAAAAAGGAGGTGGAGCGAATGAAGGGTCTTCGACCCATCTTTATGGGTATCCGTAAATCCTTTGGCGGACGCTTCCGCGCAGGCAGCTATTCCGTGGCAGCAGCAGCGGTGGTGGTGGCTATCGCCATCTTCCTCAACCTGATTGTGGGGAGCCTTCCCTCCACCATGACGGAGATCGACCTGACGGCGAATTCCATCTATGCCCTGTCCGACCAGACCAAGCGCATCGCCGCATCCCTTGACAGAGATGTAACCATGTACATCATCTGCAATCAGGGCAATGAGGACGACACCATTCAGCGGCTGCTGAACCGCTATGCAGATCTATCCACCCACATTAAGGTGACCTCGGTCGATCCCACCATTGAGCCCACCTTCCTGGACAAGTACGAGCTGGATATCTCCCAGTTGTATGAGAACAGCGTGCTGGTGGTATGCGAGGACGGCGAGGTCTCCCGCTCCCGTCTGGTAGGCTATGACGAAATCTTTGTGACCGACTACTCGATGGATTACTATTCCTACTCCTACACCACGACCACCAGTTTTAACGGCGAGAACTCGCTGACCAACGCCCTCCACTACGTGTCCAGCGACGATCTGCCTAAGGTATACACCCTGACCGGCCACGGCGAGGAGGCGCTGAGCACCTCCATCACGGACATGCTGGCACAGGACAACTTCGAGCATGAAGATCTGTCCATCCTGACCGCGGACGCACTCCCCGAAGACGCCAGCGCGGTCATCATCCACCAGCCCTCCACCGATCTCAACGAGGACGAGGCCGCTCTGCTGGTCTCCTACCTTGAAAACGGCGGAAATGTGGTACTGGTCACCGGTTACATGTCCGTGGATGGGATGCCGAACCTGCTCTCCGTCACCCGTGCGATGGGGCTGGAGCTGGGAGAAGGCATCATCATTGAGGGCGATCGCAATATGCGCCTGACCCGCTATCCCTATTACATCCTGCCCGATGTGGCCAGCCATGACGTGACGGATTCCATCATCAATGCGGGCTATTACATTCTCTCCCCGCTGGCGCAGCCCATTGTGGAGGCAGCCGATTCCACTGCGTCCATTACATGGCTGCTGACAACCTCCAGCGAGGCTTATGCCAAGGTGGACGCACTGAACATGACCACCACCTCCAAAGAGGAGGGCGACGCTGACGGCCCGTTCCATGTGGGCGCGGTTTCTGAAAACAGCGGTAAGCTCCTGTGGCTCACTGGCGACGGCATGTTTGACGAGTACATCGACAGCGCGGTCTCCGGCGGCAACAGCAATCTGCTGCTCAATGCGCTCAACTGGATGGGTGGTCAGGAGGAGTCGATCTCCATTCGTGCCAAGTCCCTGGATGAAACAGGCCTCTCCGTTACCCAGAGCGAGAGCAGCTTCTGGTCAACAGTCATGATCGGCGTGATCCCGGCGGCGCTGGTGGTCATGGGCATCATCATTTGGGCAAGGAGGAAGCGTCGATGAAGCGTATGAAGAAAATGCTGCTGCTGTTGATCGCGCTGGTGCTGTGCATCGGCGGATACTACGGCGTGCAGCTGCTCAGCAACGAAACCGCCTCTGTCACGGAGGAAACGGGGACGTTTGCACTGGACAGCCATGCCGCAGGTGACCTGACCGGCCTTGCCTGGACGCAGGGTGATGAAAGCTTCGCCTTCACCCTGACGGACGGCGTGTGGTCTGTCACCACCGATCCTGCGTTCCCGCTGAATCAGGAGGATGTGCAGGCCATGGCGAACGACCTGCTGGCCCTTGTCGGCACCCGCCAGCTGGATGGCGTGGCCGATCTGAGCGCCTATGGCCTCAGCGAACCCTCCTTCTCCGTCACCGTCAGCTGGTCGGACGGCACGTCCACCACCTACACCATGGGTGACGAAACGCCCTTTGGCGATGGGTACTACCTGTCCCTGGACCATGAAGGCATCCTCTACACCGTGACCGATGACATCGCGGACATCTTCGACACCACGATGAACGACCTCGCCGTGCTGGAGACCATCCCGACAACGACCAGCGTCACCCACCTGACCGTCGGCAGCACGCTGGACATCGTGAAGGAAGAGACCAGCCGCACCATCAACGAGGGCGAACTCTGGTACGACAGCTTGACTGGCTCCGCGCTGGATGCTGCCGCTGCAGAGGCTCTCATCGCTGACGCACAGGCCATCGCCTGGGCCGAGCTGTCTGAACCCACTGCCTCCGATGAGGAGCTGACAACCTACAACCTGGACGAGGCCTCTGCCACTGCGATCACCCTCTACGAAGATGAGACCGCCATGGTGACGCTGCTCATCGGCGCGCAGAATGATGCAGGCGACTACTACGCCCGCCTGCCCGGCTCCACGATGGTATATACCGTCGCAGGCAGCGACGTGTCCAGCCTGCTGACGGCCTCGTCTGAGAGCATGCCGAGCATGACCATCATTGATGTAGCAGCAGAAAACATTCAGTCTGCGGCCTTCACGGCAGGCGAAGCCAGCTATGTCTGGCAGCCTGCAGCCGCTGAAACCAGCGACACCGCAACCGACGAAGTCGGCGAAAGCCTGTGGGCAAGCATCCTGGCCCTGGAGGCGGAATCCCGCCTGAGCGACGCCGCAGCCGGAACAATCCTGCTGGCGGTCGAGGTGACGGACGCAAACGGCGGGTCCGCCGTGCTGACCTTCACCGAGCATGATGCACAATCCTATGCCGTAAGTGTGCTGGAACGGGTCTTCCTGGTGGATGCAGCCGAGGTTGACGCCATCATCCGCACCCTGCGTGCAAACGCAAAGTAACTATTCCTCAATGCTGGGCCGGTGCAGTTCCCCCTTCCCTCCTGCACCGGCTATTTTTTTAATCTGCTCGCAATGCGCCGACCACCCGTTCCGGAACAAATTGCTTCCGTTCAAGGCTTTCGTCATTGTGGCCTGATAGCAAAAACGCCAAGGTACTTTCGCGGTACCTTGGCGTTTACTGTAGGGCGGATAACGCTTAGCTGCTCCAGATCTGCGCTGCGTAGCCGGGCTGGTCACGCAGGGGGCAGTCCAGCAGGCGCGCAACGGCTGCCTCGTAGGTTGCAGGGGTTGACTTGCGGATGGCCTTCAGCGGCTTTTCAGCATCCGCAAAGCAGCAGGCCATGTACTTCATCAGCTCCCGTATGCGGCTGTGCGCCTGCTCAAGGGGATATTGGGAGCGATAGGCATCGTGGAGTGCATCATGGAAGCTGCGAATCTCCCCTGTCGTGATGCCCGCGCCGCCATTGAGCTCGCGTGCCAGCGCAGGATTGGAGATCAGGCCCCTGCCAAGCATCATCGGAATGCCGGGATAACGTGCCTGCAATGCCTCGCAATCATCGCAGGTAAACAGATCGCCGTTGTACACCAGCGGCAGATGATATGCACGGGCCAGGTCGAAGGTTTCTGGGCGCAGTGTGCCGGGCTTGTAGAAGGCGATGCGGCAGCGAGGGTGGATGATCAGCTCCTTGACAGGATAGGAGGACAGCGCATCAAGGATTAACGGCCATTCATCCGGCGAATCAAAGCCGATGCGCGTTTTGACCGATACCGGCAGCGGCGAATGGGCGCACACCTCGTCCAAAAAGGAGCGAAGGCCGTCCAGATCACGCAGCATGCCTGAACCCTTGCCCTTAGCCGTCACCGTGCCGGAGGGGCAGCCGATGTTCAGGTTCACCTCATCATAGCCCATCTGCTGCATTTCCCCTGCCGCCCAGATGAAATGCACCGGATCTTTGCCCAAAAGCTGCGGCACGACAGGCACGCCCTGATTGTATTGCGGCGCGATAGAACGCAGCTCCCGCGGCGTGAACACATGATGCTGCGTCGGGCTGACGAAGGGGATATAGTACCACCTGACGCAGCCGAAATGCTGCTGATGCAGCCGGCGGTATATTGCATCCGTCACGCCCTCCATCGGCGCCATCCTGATATCCATAAGCCAGCTCCTTACCTGCTTTGTGTCCGGGGCTATCTTATCAGTAAATCCGGGATTCGTCAAGCTCAGCGGATGAGCTATTTCGTACACACTCCGTACAATCCAGCACATTGACAGCCGGAGCCGCAAATGGTATCATAGTACCAAAGCGACTCCCATTTTATTTGAAAGGATGATACCATGAAGAAACTGGCTCTCCTGCTCATGGCGCTGATGCTGCTGTGTACCGGCATTTCCATGGCGGAAACGGTCCCGGCAGATGATGGCGTGATGCGCTCCGACCTCACCGCCATTGAGGTCTCCCGCCTGATGGGCAACGGCACCAACCTCGGCAATACCTTCGAGGCCTGTGACAACACCAAGGGCAACTTCACCACCTCGACTGCAACCTATGAAACCTACTGGGGCCAGCCTGTAACCACGCAGGAAATGCTCACTGCCATGAAGGCTGCGGGCTTTGACACCATCCGTATCCCTGTGGCCTGGATGACCAACGCTACCAACCTTGGCACCACCGGCGACTACACCATCGCTGAATCCTACCTTGACCGCGTGCAGGAGGTTGTTGACTACGCCCGCAATGCCGGGATGTACGTTATCATCAACGACCACTGGGACGGCGGCTGGTGGGGCATGTTCGGCAGCGAAAGCGCCGAAACCCGCGCGCTGGCCATGGAGGCCTACAAGGGCATGTGGCAGCAGATCGCCGAGCGCTTCAAGGGCTACAGCGACTACGTCATTTTTGAGTCCGCCAACGAGGAGCTGGGCAGCCGCTTTGACGAGAACTCACCCATCTACTGCGACGACAGCGTCGTGACTTACCTTAGCGATAATGACCGCTACGCTCTGACCAACGAGATCAATCAGGCCTTCGTCGATACCGTACGTGCTACCGGCAGCAACAACGCTGAGCGCTTCCTGCTGATTGCGGGCTACAGCACCAACATCGATCAGACCTGCGATGATCGCTTCCAGATGCCCACCGACACGGTCAAGGACAAGCTGCTTGTTTCCGTGCACTACTACGATCCCTGGTCCTACTGCGGCGCGTCCACCGCGGCCGGCGCGACGGCCTGGGGCACCAAGAGCGACTACGAGTACATGGACGGCCAGCTGGAGAAGATGACCAAGTTCACCAAGCAGGGCTACGGCGTGGTCATTGGCGAATATGGCGCGCTGCCCGGCGGCGACGGCCTGAAGGCCAACACCATCGCCTACCACGAGCGCTTCCTTGATCTGTGCGATTACTACGATCTGACCTCTTGCCTGTGGGATACCAGCGGCATGTTCGTGCGCCGTGATCTCGCCTTCTGCGATGAGGAGCTGGCGGCTGTCTACGCTGACCGCAACGCTGCCGCTGAAGCTGGCAAGGACTATGCCGACATTCAGGCCGCGGCCAAGGCTGCGCTGGATGCTGGCATGGAAGCTGCACCCACCACCTTCCTCGCGGACGCCATTGAGGTCACCGACGACACCGCTGTGGCCTGGCTGATGTGGAACGACGGCGCATGGGCGCTCTCCTACTCCGTGGGCGACACCTACACGCCTGACTCCATTTCCGGCGGCATGAAGGTCACCGATGTGGAGATCACCGGCGCAGGCACCTACACCGTGGGTATCGATTTCACCGGCACCACCCAGGGCTACAGCGCCTCCGTGGCCTTTGCTGCCATCGGCATCGCCAACGGCGAAGTCCTCTATCCCGGCTACATCATCGACATCAAGGAGGTTCTCATCAACGGTGAGGTCTACCGCCTCAAGGGCCGCGCCTACACGACCTCCGACAACGGCGTCACTACCCGTACCAACCTGTACAACGAATGGATCACCAGCATCCCCGTGGGTCAGGCCCGCATGCACTACGGCAACCTGGCCGGTGCAACCGCCACACCCATCAACCGCAACGATGCGGTGATTGCGCAGATCGAGAGCATCTACATCACCTTTGAATACGGGCCTCAGAAGTAAATCACCATCAAAAGGCCGCGGCTGATCGTTCATTCAGCCGCGGCCCTGTTTTAATTTTCCGCAACACCCCAAAGGGCCTCGCCATCCTTGGAGATCAGGCTGCATGCGGTGCGCTCACCCTGGCGATAGACATAGCCCTCCCATTCCTTGCAGAAGAGCGTCATGCGCAGCTTGCTGCCCTCATGCACGGCCTGCGCCTGTGCCATGGTCACCTGACGCCCATACACCACACCCCAATTGGGACGGGAGAGGTGCACCATACGCCACTTTTCCGGCAGCACGGCGACCGCCTCCAGCGGATGCGCATCATAGGTCAGGGGCCATGCCATGCAGCGGCCGTCTTCCCAAAAGAGCAGCCTGCGCTCCTGAATAAAGGGCTGGCGGCGGTCGCCCTCCGGACGGGCGTGATGCACAATATACAGGCCATCCGGGCCCTGCACAAGGGTGTTATGCCCCGTTGCCATCACGCCCGGAAGGCCAGGCAAATCGAAATTGTATCCACCGCAGAGCTTATCACCCGCTGTGTGGATGGGATCGAGATCCGTCATCGGGAAGCCCTGGGAATCCACATAGGGGCCGGTAACCTCCTGGCTGTAACCCACGCGGATGTGGTAATCCTTGCCCAGATCCCCCCATGAGGTGAAGAGCACATAACGATCCATCTCCGCGTGATAGTAGCAGTACGCGCCCTCCACCGCCTGATGACCACCGCCTGCGATGCACTCGCCCTCGTGGTACTCCACCGCAAAGCCGTCCTCTCCCAGGGGCAGGATGCGGATGCCGCCGAAGAAGCTGCCGTAAATCAGCCAGTCACGCCCTTCGCGGTCAGCGATGATGCAGGGATCAATGGCGTTGGCCTGGGTGAAGGTTCTGCTGTGCTGGGACACCACCACATCGCCCTTGTACGCATAAGGGCCGCAGGGATCCTTTGATTCCGCCAGACCAATAACGCTGCAGGTCTTGCCCGGACGGCTGGCACAGCAGTAAAGCCGCCACGTGTCGCCGCGCTTGACCAGCTCCGGCGCCCAGAAATGATCAGTGCCGGTGTGGTGCAGGACGGATGGCGGCGTCTCCGCCAGAAGGGAAAAGGGCTCACTCCAGTTCAGCATATCGGGCGAGGTGCGCGCCGTAACACGCGGATGGCGCAGATCGGTGGATAAGCCGAGATAGCCGGATTCAACAGGGACGATCAGCGGATCGTGAAAAGGGGTGTGCATCAAGGGGATGCCTCCTTTGTAAACGTGATCAAATCAGCAACATTATACGGCGATTGACGCCTGCTGTCAATCGTGCTATGATGTATATGGCCGCCTTGGCGGTACATTGCGCGAAAGGACTGAATGATATGAAGTGCACCATGATCGTTATGCTCAATCAGGAGGGCGCGATTAGCTGACCCTCCCATATTTCAGGAGGAACAGTATGTCTCTTAACTGGATCGATGTCAATGAGTATTCCTTCAACTGCCTGCTGCTGATGGAACGCTTTCAGCTGCGGTATCTGTGCCAGACGGATGATGCGGAGCTGCGCAAAAGCCTCGGCTCTGCCCTGCGCGGCTCCCCTGCTGTTGCATGGTATGTGAAACAGCTGCTGCCCGAGCATGCCGAACATCTTGACGCCATGATTGCCTCCGCCCCCGCAGATGCGGATGTACGCGCATGCGAATTGCACGTCCTTGCATGGATCGAGGATTTCGTGACCTACACCACGCCAGAGGTCATGGCAACAAAATGCCCCTTCGTCTACGGCTGGCACAGGGAGCGTCTCTACGAACTGGCCGATCTCAATGGCAAGGTGGTGCTGGATGTGGGCAGCGGATCGGGCCGGTTGGCTTTTGCAGCTGCCCAAAAGGCCCGCGAGGTCTATGCCTGTGAGCCGGTAGGGACGCTGCGGCAGTTCCTGAAGGACACCATCACCCGTGAAGGCATATCCAACGTTCGTGTGGTGGATGGCTTTGTGGAAAGCCTGCCCTACCCGGACAGCACGTTCGACGTGATCATGTCCGGCCATGTGGTCGGCGACGATGTGGATACCGAGCTTGCCGAGCTTGAGCGCGTGACGAAGGACGGCGGATGGATCCTCGACTGCCCCGGCGACCAGCACTGCGCGCTTGAGCCCAACGAGGAACTCATCCGGCGCGGCTTTGAGTGCCTGCCCTACATGGGCAGATTTGGCGCGCAGGTTTGCCGATACCGCAAACAGGTACACAAGTGAATATCCGGCTGGCGATGTGGTCACGGCTGCATCGCCAGCCATTTTGCATGCATAAGCCCGCCCGGATGTCGGGTGGTGTTCGTAAAACAGTTAATCCGACCTATGCTTTGTTCATAGGTCGGATTTATTTGTATTATACACTGGTACGGGAGCGTCCAAGGCTCCCGTGTGTAAAAGAGCTGTCAAAAGTCTCTGATTTTTGACTGAGGGATTGTTACTGCAGTACGATTTTGCCAAAATGTTATGTTTGATTAAGTATTTGACGTGCAACCCCTCCGAGCCGCCTTTCTGCGGCCCACCTCCCTTTACACAAGGAAGACTTTGGTGCGCGCAAAATCACACACCGCACGATACTTCCGACAGGAGCGTATAGAAGTGCGTCGTTTAGTTCCTAAAGGATTGCTAACTGTTTTCTTTCATGATCTTCTCAATGTTTCCACAAGCAATCTTTTCTGCTTCTTTTTGTGTAAAGTCCATTTGATTCAAAATATCAAAATAGGAGCTATAAATTTCATCTGGCTGTAAATATCGATTATCAGGGTAGTCGCTGGCGAAGATCAGTCTTTCGGCACCGAATTTACGCAATATTTCGTTTGTTTTCTTTATTCCGTAAGTACGCACATAATCCGGCAAGATGGCGGAAATATCTACATAAGCGTTTGTAGGCAATAGTTCCTCCCATTGAAAGGCACTCATGTGAGATACAATAACGATAAGATTCGGATATCGCTCCAAAACTTTTACGATTCGGTCCGCTGCGCCGGGATCATCCCCGGAATCAGGATAGGAATGGATGGCTATAGGAATGCGATACTCCTGTGCGTAAGCGAATATTGCTCGGTTATATTCTGAATCCAAAGCTATTCCCGTGTTATTAGGATGTAACTTAATTCCGTCCAGATCGTATTCGTCAATAGCTTTGCAAATCGCTTCTACAGATTCCGCAGAACTGTTTCGTGTATCCACATCAGCAAAAGCGTAGAATTTTCCGGGATAACGCTGTTTCATTTTATACAAGTTTTTGTGTACAGCGGAGATCGTGAACTCCATAGACATGAGACATGGGTCATTCAAAGGCATAATAACTGATCTTTTAATATTGTATTCATCCATGATTCGCTGATACCTGTGTAAATCAGCAAATACCCAGACATCCTCTGCATCTGGATTGGCTGCATGAATAGCATCCGGAATCATATGGATATGTCCATCAATCTTTTTTATCTTTGACCAATCAACCATTAGCTTGCCCTCTGATACCACAATGTAATTACCTAGCTTTAAAAGCATATCACAAAAATGTGAGAATTTCTACCCTCTGCACTGAGAAACGCCCGGAGGAAATTGCTTTTCTTCGGGCGTAAATAATGTTTCATGACTACCCAACTATGTCCGGACGGGCTGCTCAGAAGGTGGCGGAGCCTGCTGGCTCGACCTGCCGCGGAGTGCAAAACTCAACAAGGGTGAATTCACTCATTATCCACAAGCAGGCACATATGCTTCTCCCGTGTTCTCCCCTTGGTCGCCTGCAGGAGCGATAGAAGCGAATCCCTGCAAGAATCAGTGTTTATTATGAAGTTCTGTCAGCAATGCTACTGTGATATCTTTTGCTATTGCAGATGCCTTCTTACAATTTTCTTCAAAGTATCCGGTACCGCTATGTGTTGCATTATCCGTAACACATCTGATGGAAATAAACGGTATGCTGTTTACATAGCACACATGGGCAATGCTTGCCGTTTCCATATCCACAGTCAGGGGCGCGAATTCTTCGTTTATTCTTTGTCTTTCTTTGTCTGCAATAAATGCCTCGCCTGTTACCATTCGTCCCCAATAAGCTTTGCCCTCCAGTTCTATCCTGGCTACCGCTTTTCTGCTTAAGTCCAACAGCTCTCGATCAGCTTTGAAGTATACGGTTTCTATCCAGGGGTGGAATTCTGTCAAGATATGGGAAGCAACATCATGATACGCAACCTCTGTGGAGATGACTGCATCAAAAATGGCAAGCTCATGGTTCATTCCACCTGCTGTGCCTGCATTGATCATCATGTCTACACGATATGTATCTATCAATATTTGTGTGGCAACAGCGGCATTGACTTTGCACACTCCACAAAACAAAACAACAACCTCGATGCCATTTATCTTTCCAGCATGGAATTTCAGCATTGCTTTTTCCGTTACTTTGCACTCATCGATTAGTGGTAAAAAGGGAGCTACCTCCCTATCACCAGCACATATAATGCCTACTCGCATAATCCAGCCTCCAAATCAGCGTTCGTTGCATTCAGTCTATCACAGGCAATTGAAAATAGCAAACCACGCACTCTGCCATGGCTTGCTGATGTTATTTAGGAGGATGACCTGGCTCGCAGCGTCGCAGTCCGACTATTGCCATTCATCACAAATGAACCGCCGAACCACAAGGCCCGCCCGGATGTTCCTCCGGACGGGCTTGCTTGTTGACTTCACTTCACTGTGGTATACAGGATCGCACAGGCCCATGACCAGTTGGCGTCGGGCGCATAGCCCTGGATGCGGGTGCTGAAGAAGTCGTAGTAGGTGTTGGTGTAGATGGGCAGCGTCGGCAGCACGTCGCTGAAGCGCTTGAGCAGCTGCAGCCAATGCTGTTCGTAGGTTGCATAGTCACCAGGTGCAACCGAACGCAGATTCCAGGCATGCTGCGCCAGCTCGTCATCAAGGATGCCGCTGGTGTTGTAGATGCCCTGTGCCGCCTCGCTGGTATCGAATGCGTAGGCGGGATCGAACACCATGCCAAAGTTGGTCGCCAGGAACATGGCGTTGTAAGTGCGCTCCGTCTGGCGGTAGTAGTGGGTCAGCAGCTCGTTGAAGGCGAGCTCCGTGGGCTCCCACTGGAAGCCCACGCTTTCCAGCACAGGCGCATAGTTGTCAGACAACCACTGGGCGGCATCGTTGCTGGCCAGCTTGGCAAAGCGAATGGCCAGCGGCTGCAGAGTGCCGTCCTCCAGCTTCTTGTAGCGCACGCCCTCGGCGTAGGGCTCGCCGGAGGCATTCAGCGTCCAGCCATCCTGCTCCAGCAGGGCCGCGGCAGCGGCGGTATCCACCGGATAGGTGGTCACCACGTCTGCGAGGTCGCCCTCGTACTGCTGCACCATCCACTGGCCCTGACCATAGTAGCTGTGCACGGGCTTGCCGTATCCTGCCAGATAAGCATCAATGAGCGCCTGCTTATCCAGGCAATGAGCCATCGCCTGGCGCACGGCAGTGCTGCCGGTCACCGCATCCTCACAGGCCAACGCCACGAAGCCGTAGCCGCTGCGGTCATAGGCTGCAGAAGCAATCGCGCCCTCGCCTGCCAGCACAAGACCAGCGTCGATGATCTCCGCCGAGCTCAGCTTGTTGAGGATGTCCACCTCGCCGCTTTGCAGCAGGGACAGGGCCTCATCGTACTTCACCTCGCGCAGAACGAGACGGTCGATGGAGGGCTTCTGGCCCTCGTAATTACCGGCGTAATGAGGGTTGCGGACAAAAGTCGCCGTGCCACTCACATCATCGTAGGTTTCCAGGCTGTAAGGGCCGGAGGTCACGCTGGGATGCGAAAGGTAGCCGGTTTCAGGGTCGAGGATGGTTTCCTGCAAGAGTTCCAGGCTGTAAGGGCCGGTGATCCAGGAGCCGTCCGTGCCCGTCTTGATATGGCAATCCGGCGCGATCACCGCCATGGGATAGGGCGTCACATTCGCCAGCGTCAGCTCGTAGAAATACGGGATGTATTCCTCCTTGATGCAGACGGAGAAGGTGTGGCTGTCGATCAGCCTCACGCCCGCATGGACGTTTGTCTGGCCGCTGGCGTATTCCTCATAGCCCAGCAGGTGTGCATAGGCCAGATTGTCCGCGCCCAGCGCCAGGATATCCGGCGATGACTGCAGAAGGATGCTGAACACATAGTCCTTCGCCGTAAGGGGCGAGCCATCGCTGAATGCCAGGTTGTAGCGAATCTTGAAGGTGTAGGTTTTGTTGCCTTCGCCGTCTGTACGGGTCTTGACCTCGCGGACAATCTTGCTGTCCACGCGATAGTCCAGATCAGCGTCCCAGGTCACGGTGCTCATGCCATGCAGCAGCGTCCGCGCATCGATATCCGCGGTGTTGCTGCCCCACTGTTCCGTAAAGAACATACCGCTGGGGCGCGACACAGTACCCACTGTCACACTGGTTTCGGCTTCTGCCACGGCGGTGCCTGTCAGCAGCATAGCCAGCACCAGCAGCAGGGTCATCAGCCTTTTCATCATGGTTATCATCTCCTTGAGCGTATGCGGCGTTGATGGGTATGACTGCTCCCCTGCCGGACAGGCCGGTTGATTGGCCCGTCCGGCAAAGGGAATGGATGTTAGTCGAAGCAGTCGCCGACATTGAGCGTATAGCCCATTGCCGGAGGAATCTTCGCCGTAGGCTTCGGGGTCGGTGTGGCCGTAGGCGTGGGGGTCGGGGTAGGCGTCGGCGTCGGACTGGGCGTCGGAGTAGGCGTCGGCGTCGGACTGGGCGTCGGCGTCGGAGTAGGCGTCGGCGTCGGACTGGGCGTCGGCGTCGGAGTAGGCGTCGGCGTCGGACTGGGCGTCGGCGTCGGAGTAGGCGTCGGCGTCGGACTGGGCGTCGGCGTCGGACTAGGCGTCGGCGTCGGACTAGGCGTCGGCGTCGGAGTAGCCGTCGGCGTCGGAGTAGGTGTCGGCGTCGGTTCGATCTCGGTCGTTACCGTGAAGGACTCATCGCCCACCTTTGCCGTATTAATGAGGGTTGTATCCTCCTCGCTGACTGTGTAGCTTGCTTCAAACACCTTTGTTCCGTCGACCGGCAGGTCAAAGGTGGTTTCAGCAGGAATGAGCGTCAGCACCACAGGCGCGCCATCGACCTTGAACTCATCGATGAGGGTGAGGTCATTCAGCGCCACATTGCCCGTGTTCTTGACCACGATCTTGTAATAGATCGTTTCACCGGCCCTGAAAGGCGCATCCGCAGCATTCACGATGGTTTTTTCGACCGTCCAGTCGCGGATGGTCTCAGCGTCGGCTTCCACAGTGGATTTCTCCCCGTCCACGTAGGCCGTGTTCACGATCTTCGTGTCCGTGGCAGTCACTTCGTAGGTCACCGTGAAGGTCTTCGTCTCACCCAGCGGCAGGTCGAAGGTGGTTTCGTTTGCACCATCAATGGGCAGGATGGTTTCTGCGCCGCCGTTGACGGCGATCTTGTCCACCAGCTTCAGGCCCGTCAGGTCGACGTTACCCGTGTTCTTCACGACGATCTGGTAGGTGATCACGTCGCCAAGCTTGTAGGAAGCCTTCTGGTTAACAATCGTCTTTTCGACCTTCCAGGAGCGGATGGTCTCTGCCTCTGCGGGCACTTCCTCGGAGGTCGTACCGCCCGCGACAGCCACGTTCACCAGAGACTGGTCGTCGGGCTGCACGGTGTACTCTGCCGTGAAGATCGCGCTTGCGTTGGGCGCCAGCGTGAAGTCCGTGGGATTGATGGTCTCGTCAGCGGATTTCACCGGCAGGTTCACAGGCGTTTCGCTGCCGTTGACCGTCAGCTGGTCGACCACGTTGAGGTTCTTCGCGTCAACGTTGCCGATGTTCGTCACCGTAATCTTGTAGGT
>JAFUOR010000070.1 GCA_017481825.1 Clostridia bacterium | reverse complement strand
TTTAACATTCCTCGTCGCTTTCGCCTTCGGCGAACTCCCCACTGGGGAGTTGCTCCAACGGAATGCCCCTCCACCCGCGCCAGGGTCATCGACCCTGGACCCTTTTTTGTCCTTTCCCTTGTTAGTTGCGCTTCAGCTGGACTTCCTTCTCGTAGGCCAGCACCTTCTCAAACCATTCGCCATCGGCGGGCTTCCCACAGCGGCGGCAATACTCATTCCAGATCTCGCCGAAGGGCAGCGTCTTCATTTCCTCCTGAGCAACCATCAGGGCCGTCCAGTCGTCCTTGTCCTGCATGGCCTTGTGGCAGCAGGTGGGGGTCAGCAGGGCCATCAGCAGGGCCTTCTGCACATTGCGGAAGCCCACGACCCAGGCGCTGACACGGTTGATGGAGGCGTCGAAGTAGTCCAGCGCCATATGCACCTTGCCGTCCAGACCGCCGCAGCGCACGATCTCCTTGCAGATCTCCTTCGTCTCGTCATCCAGCAGCACCACGTGGTCGGAGTCCCAGCGGATGGGGCGGGTGATGTGCAGCGCCAGCTCGGGGAAGAAGGCCAGCAGCGCGGGGATCTTGTCGCTCACGACCTCGGTGGGGTGGTAATGACCGTTGTCCATCAGCGGGATGCACTTGCCGGGGTTCATCGCGGCGTAGGCCAGGGAGTACTCCGCGCTGCCCACGGTGTAGGCTTCCACGCCGATGCCGAAGACCTTGGACTCCACGCAGGGCTTGACCTTGTCAAAGTCAAAGGACTCGGTCAGGATCTCGTCCATGGCCTCCTTGTAGCGAACGCGCGGGCCCAGGCGGTCAGCGGGGATGTCCTTGAAGCCGTCGCCGGTCCACATGTTCATGATGCAGGGCTGGCCCAGTTCCTCCGCCAGATACTGAGAAATGCGGATGGAGGCCTTGCCGTGCTCGATCCAGAACTTGCGGGTCTCCTCGTTGGGGGAGGACAGGGTCAGCGGGTCACACTTGGGGTGTGAGAAGAAGGTGGGGTTGAAGTCGCAGCCCAGGCCGCGCTCCTTGCAGAAATCGACCCACTTCTTGAAGTGCTTGGGCTCCAGCTTGTCACGATCCACCCAGCCGCCGTTCTCCTCGTCGAAGATGGCGTAGCAGGCGTGCAGGTTCATCTTGGGGGTGCCGGGGCACAGGGACATCACCATGTCCAGGTCGGCCATCAGCTCTTCGGGGGTGCGGGCGCGGCCGGGGTAGTTGCCGGTGGTCTGGATGCCGCCGGTCAGGGGGGCGTTGGGATCGCCGTCAAAACCCTTCACGTCGTCGCCCTGCCAGCAGTGCAGGGACACGGGGGCCTTCGCCAGCTTGTCCATCGCGGCCTCAACGTCGATGCCGAGGGCCTCGTACTTGGCCTTTGCCTGTTCGTACAGAGTCATGTTGATCATCCTTTCGGAAAATTCTTAATGCTTAATTCGTAATTCTTAATTGAGAGTGGGGGACTTACTGCTTCGGCAGATACTCCTTGATCTCAAAGCTCCCCGGCAGCGCCGCACGGAATGCCGCCAGATCAGCAAACGCGCCGTCGGCGATCATCTGCGCGGCCAGGTTGCCCAGCGCGGTGCCCTCGGTGGGGCCAGCGTAAACGGGCAGGCCGGTCACGTCCGCGGTCATCTGGTTGAGGATGATATTTGCGCTGCCGCCGCCGACGATGTTCACGCTGGTGAAGGCCTTGCCGGTGATCTCGCTCATTTCCTTGATGGACTTGTCGTAGCACACCGCCAGGCCCATCGTCACCGCGCGGAGGATGTCGGAGAGGTCAGCCGGTTCGGGCGCGCCTGCGTCCTTCAGGGCGGACTTGACTTCCTCCAGCATGTTCTTGGGAGCCATGAAGCGGTTGTCCGTCGCGTCCACCCAGGCGGGGTAGGTCGAGGCTGCCGCCATGTCCGCCATCTCGGCGAAGGAATGGGCCTTGTCGATCTCCTTGTGAATGCATTGGAGCATCCACATGCCCATGATGTTCTTGAGGAAGCGGGTCGTGCCGTTGTAGCCGCCCTCGTTGGTGAAGCCGGCGTTCAGCGCGGCCTCGCTGGTGACGGGAGCGGGAAGCTCCGTGCCCAGGAGGCTCCACGTGCCACTGGACAGGAACGCCGCGCCGTCGTCCTTGGCGGGGACGGCCATGTAGGCGCTGCCGGTGTCGTGGGTCGCGGGCAGGATGACGGTGGACTGGTAGCCCACCTCTGCGGCGACTGCATCCGTCAGTTGCCCCAGCACGGTGCCGGGCTTGACCATGGGCGTGCGGAACCACTTCTCCGGGATGCCCGCTGCCGCACGGATCGTCTCCGACCAGGTGCCGGATTCCGCGTTGCACAGCGCACCGGTGGTGCAGTTGGTCCACTCATGGGCCTTCTTGCCGGTGAGGATGTAGGACAGGTACTCCGGCATCATCAGGAAGTCTTCCACCTGATCGGCGTATTCGGGATGCTCCTTCACCACCGCCATCATCTGATACACGGTGTTGAAGGGCTGCTTGGCGATGCCGCACAGGCCGAAGTGGAAGGGGAAGGGCATGACCTTCTCCAGCTCAATATCGAGGCCGTCGGTGCGGGTGTCACGGTAGTGGACGGCTTCGCCCACGCGCTTGCCTGCCTTGTTCAGCAGGATGAAGTCCACGCCCCAGGTATCAATGCCGATGTAGGCGGGGGTGTAGCCCTGCTCCTTGGCGGCCTTCAGGCCCGCAACCACATGCTTTTCCAGGCCCTCGATGTCCCAGCAGAGGTGGCCGTTCACCATGCTTCCGCCGTTGGGGAAGCGATACACCTCACGGGTCTCGATCTTTCCGTCCTCCAGCCAGGCAACGATATGCCGTCCGCTGGACGCGCCGATGTCGATTGCAAGATATGTCTTCATGTCATCACTCCATCAGGAACATGCACTGCATCTTGGGCTGTGCGCCGGTGACGGGGTCCATCTCCAGCTCCAGCACATCGTCCATGTACACGTTCCACTTGTCCACGATGGGGCTGCCAGCCTGGGTCTTCTCGGCAAATTCAATGCCATGCTCGCACTCGTAGTAGCCAAAGAGCACGTCGCCATCCGACCAGATGGTATAGTTGCGGATGCCGGCGGCTTTGAGCAGTTCAACCATCTCCGGCCAGATTTCGTCGTGGCGGCGCTTGTATTCCGCCTGCATGCCGGGCTTGATGCGGCCTTTCCATGCGAATCGTTCCATGATGGGATTCCTCCTTGCGTTGTATCAGTGTGTGATTTGGCTGAATTGGCATACGTTCTTACCATGTATTATAGTGGACAAGCATCGCCCTGTCAAGAATTGCGGACGAACATGAATGCTGCTGGCGCGAAAATGGACAAATACGGTATTGTCATGTACCCTGATGGCGTGATATAATAAGCTATCGATTTGTATCATCCGTTTCATATGGTTCCCCCGGACAGGTACAACAGTATATTTCGATGGAGGACATGAAAGTATGGATCAGAAATACCATCAGGGTGGATTCACGCTGCCCGGCGAGGCAGGTTATGAGAAGCTGACCCTCGAACTGGCCAAGAAATGGGGCGCGGACGTCATCCGTGACAGCGACGGCACCAAGCTTTCCGACGAGATCGTGGAGGCGGGTTACAGCATCTATTCCACCATCTGCATCATCCGCCAGCACAACGCCTTTGCCGCCAGGCATCCGGACAGCCAGCAGCAGTCTTTTCTGTGCTCCGACCCGGTGGTGGCCACGGGCGACACGCTGACCATCCGTCCGATGGACGGCTATTTTGACGAGCAGTTTGAGCTCAACGACACGCCCGACGCCATGAAATACTGGCAGGTTTACGACCGCACGGCGAACGTGGAGGTTCCCCGCGGCCAGTGGACGTATGAGGGCGGCAGGGTGACCATCAACGGGTGCGAGCCCTGGCATGAGTATACGGTCTCCTTCCTGTGCTGGCGCATCTGGGAAGAGATCAACATGTACAACCACACCACCAATTCCTGGACGAGCGAGCATCTGCGCCAGCTGGATCCCCGCCATCCGGAGGCGTGGGCCTATCTCCAGCAGTGGCTGGAGGACTGGTGCGTAGCCAACCCCGCCACCAATGTTGTGCGCCTGACGAGCCTGTTCTACAACTTTGTGTGGATCTTTGGCGACAGCATGCGCAACCGCAGCCGCTTTGTGGACTGGGCCAGCTATGACTTCACCGTCAGCCCCGCCGCGCTGGATGCATTTGAGAAGGCGTACGGCTATGCCCTCACCGCGGAGGACTTCATCAACCAGGGTAAGCTCCAGGTGACCCACATGCCCCCCACCAGGGCCAAGCGGGATTACATGGCCTTCATCCAGGCCTTTGTGGCTGAAAAGGCAAAGGCGCTGGTGGATATCATCCACAGGCATGGCAAGCAGGCCTATGTCTTCTACGACGACAGCTGGGTCGGCATGGAGCCCTACGGCAAGCACTTTTCGTCCATCGGCTTTGATGGGCTGATCAAGTGCGTCTTCTCCGGCTATGAGTGCCGCCTGTGTGCTAATGTGGATGTTCCCACCCATGAGCTGCGCTTCCATCCGTATCTGTTCCCCACGGGCCTGGGCGGACTGCCCACCTTCTCCGAGGGAGGCAATCCCTCCCGCGATGCGCTGCAGTACTGGCGCCATGTCCGCCGCGCGCTGCTCCGCCAGCCGGTGGACCGCATCGGTTTGGGCGGCTATCTGTCCCTGACGCTGCCCTTCCCGGATTTCCATGATACCATCGAGAACATCGCCGTGGAATTCCGCCGCATCCGTGAGCTCCATGCGCATGGCGCGCCCCTGACGGCGCCGGTGCGCGTGGCGGTGATGCATACCTGGGGCAGCCTGCGCTCCTGGACGCTGTCCGGTCACTTCCATGAGACGTACATGCACAACCTCATTCATATCAACGAGGCCCTGTCCGGATTGCCGGTGGAGGTGCGCTACATCAGTTTTGAGGACGCCGAAAACGGCGCGCTGGACGAGGTGGATGTGGTGATCAACGCAGGCCGCGCGGGCGACGCCTGGTCCGGCGGCGAGGCGTGGAAGAGCGATAAGCTCGTTGCCGCGCTGACGAAGTTCGTCCACGAGGGCGGCGCATTCATCGGCGTGGGCGAGCCCTCGGCGGTGGAGGGGTATCATACCTATTTCCGCATGGCGAATGTGCTGGGCATCGACAAGGATACCGGTGCGCGCGTATGCCACGGCAAGTGGGCCTTCGATGTGGCGCAGGCGCCCTTTGTCCTCAGTGCCGGTGCACTGGCCAAGGTTGATCACCTGTACCTGACCGATGGTAAGGCGGCGGTGCTCCACGCCCAGGATGGCGTGCCGCAGATGACCCTCAACCGTTTTGGCGCAGGCTATGGTGTGTATATGAGCGGCTTTAACGTGAATGCCGACAGCACCCGCATGCTGCTGGAGCTGCTGCTGTACGTGCGGGACGTGAAGCCGGAAGATATCTACCTGAGCAGCCACGCACAGGTAGAAACCGCCTACTATCCGGCTGATGGCGTGCTGGTGGTGGCCAACGGCGCAGAGGAGGCTGTTGATTGCATCGTCCACACCCCCGAAGGCGACAAGGCCTTCCATCTGGAGGCTATGGAGACGAAAATCGTCAAGTAAAGTAGAAATAGGAAGAGCGGCTGCCGTGGGTTTGGCAGCCGCTCTTTTGATTAGGAAGGCTTACAGTGTCACAACGCCCTGCATCAGCTCGGTCAGCATCAGGAAGGTCAAGCCCTGACCGTAGGCCGTGGGGGTGACGATGATATCCTTGTAATGCTGGAGATTGTACCCCATGCCGGTGCCGCCGGAAACACCCTGCACCGCGCCGGTCTCGTCGATCTGATTCAGCACGGCCTGCGCTGCCAGTTTGCCCATCTCGACGTATTTTTCGTCCCTGAGCACGCCCATGCGGACGCCTTTAAGCACGCCATAGGCGATGGCGGCGGTGGCGCTGGTCTCGCAGTAGGTTTCCTCCACGTCGATCAGCGTGGTGTACAGGCCGTTGACACGCTGGTATTTCCACAATGCCAGCACCTGATCCTCCCAGGCGGAGATGATCATGCGCATGGCTGCGTTGTTGCGTCCGGTGATATCCTTGAGCTCGATGGCCGCGGCGGTGAACCAGGCGTTGCCGCGGGCCCACTTGGCGTTGGCGTAGTTGTGGCGGCGATCGAAGGTCCAGCCGTGATAGAACAGGCCGGTGATCTTATCCTGCAGGTAGCGGACGTGGATCAGGAACTGGTATTCCGCCTCGTCGATCCACTCGGGCTTATCCAGCACCACGCCCGCCTTGGCCAGGAACAGGCAGACCATGAACAGCGTATCGCACCACAGCTGCTGGTAGTGCTTGTTCCACACGGTGCAGTGCTGCAATCCGCCAAACTCCGTTCGGGGCATCTCCTCCAGCACCCATTTGGCCCAGGATTCGATGACGGGCAGGTATTCAGGGTTCTTCGTCTCATCGTAGAGGCAGGTGAGGGTCAGCACGGGCGCGACGGTGTTGACGTTGCGGTGGGGCTGCTGCTCCCGGTGGAGCATATCGTCATACCAGGCGGTCAGATAATCCAGAATGGCCTTGTCGCCCGATTGCTGGTAGGTCTTGTAGATGCCGTAGAGGGCCACGCCGGTGGGCCACTCCCAGTTGTTCATGGTCAGGTGGCCGCGGGAGGGATCGTTGCCGTCGGCCCGCTGGAGCATGCCCAGCACCCGGTCGGCAGTCTGCTTGTAATCCATGGGGAGTCTCCTTGTATGATATAGTCAGGTTTTAGAGGAGACCTGCGCTCCTTTAGGACTTGCTGACACGACTCAGAGGTGAGATAATGTCAGCAGAGG
>JAFUOR010000069.1 GCA_017481825.1 Clostridia bacterium | reverse complement strand
GGTGCTGGAGGACGCCTACACCACCGATGGCGATGATCTGCGCCTGAGCCGCCGCAGCCTCCCGTGCCGCACGGGCGATCGCCGCGTGCATACCGCGGAATCCGGCAAAACCGTGCTGCTCCTGCCCGACAGTGCCCCGAGCGTGCGCAGCATGCTGGCAGCCTTTGCATCTCCGGTAGTCACGGCGCGGGAACAGAGCGGCGGTCGCATGACGGTGGAGGGCATTCTGGAAACGACGCTCCTGTACATGACGGATGACAGCGCCGTGCCGGTGACGGTCTTCCAGGAGGAGCCCTTCCGCCTGACCTTCAACGTTCAGGCGGGCGAGGAGGATTTCGTCACGCTCCACTGCGCGGATATTGATGCATCACCCA
The DNA here is from genome assembly GCA_017481825.1 of Clostridia bacterium. Taxonomy (GTDB): domain Bacteria; phylum Bacillota; class Clostridia; order Christensenellales; family Aristaeellaceae; genus UBA11524. The sequence goes on along the minus strand of JAFUOR010000069.1, from coordinate 19,751 downwards.
TTACCTCTGACCGGGTGGAGCTGCGCTATGTCATGCACCTGACGGCGGATGGCGTGACGGCAGAGGAGGTCACCTTCGTCACCGATGCGCAGCCCGTGGCAGTCAGCGCGCCCACGCAGGATATCGTGCTCTACTTCACCCAACCGGGGGAGACGCTGTGGGATATTGCCCGGCGTTACCGCGTGCCGGTGAAAGGCGTGCGGGAACTGAACCCCGAATTGACGGGCGATCCCAAAACCGGCCAGGGCGTGGTGGTCTGGCGGCGGGAGAAAATGGCATAAGGATAGCCGGGAAGCATACTGCTTCCCGGCTGATTTCATAGCGTGTAAAGGAGCTTGACGATGGGCCGCAGGCTGCCCTGATACAGGCCCTCGCCTTCAAAGATGCGCTGAAAGCCGCACTTTTCCAGCACGCGGATGGAGGCGGCGTTCGCCTCGTCGCAGATGCCCGCAACCTGCCGGAGCTCCAGGCGTGCCATCATCTCCGGCAAAAAGGCGCGAACGGCCTCCGTCGCGTAGCCCTTGCCGGTGTGGCCTGCCACCGTGTGGTAGCCGATCTCCCAGCCCTCCTCCACCGGGACGAGCTGCACGTACCCGGCGTAGGCGCCGTCTGCCAGCAGCATCGGGTGCACAAAGGGACCCTCCGAGCCGCCGTAACAGTCGATAAGGTCGGCAATGACCTGGGCTGCGACGGCCTCCGTCTCGAACACCTCGTCCGGCAGGAAGCGACGGGTGTCAGCGTCAAGGGAACCCAGGTGGACGGCCTGCGCCATGTCGGGGGTAAAATCCGTGATGGTCAGGCGAGGGGTGTTAAGGTTCATCGTGGATCACCAGACTTTCCATACAGGTGTCACAGCGGAAGGTGCGCTCCCACCGTGCACGAAGAGCGGCGCAGGCTGCATCCGCTGCCGACGCGTCCTCAAATACGCCAAAGACCGCCGAGCCGCTGCCGGTCATCCGGGCCGCAAAGGCGCCAAGCTCCTCCAGGGCCCTGATGGCATCGCTGATGTCCGGGCGGCGCTGCTCGCTCACGGGCTGCATGACGTTCGCCATGGCTGCGGCCAGGCCGAGGCCGTCGCCCAGGGCCAGGGCTGCCGAGGCTGCATCGTTGTCAGGCCGGTGATGCACGGCGCTTTCGTGATAGGCGGCGAAGATCTCTTTGGTGGACAGGCCCTCGCAGGGCTGGATGCACACCAGCGGCCAGGCTTTGCCGCAGGGGAGGTCCGCCATCCTTTCGCCGATGCCCGTGGTGCGGGTGAGTCCGCCGCGCAGGCAGAAGGGCACATCTGCGCCGAGCGTCAAGCCGATGGCTTCCAGCTCCGCCTGATTCAGCCCTGTGCCCCACAGGCGGTTCAGCCCGGCCAGCACCGCCGCCGCGTCGCTGCTGCCGCCGCCCATGCCGGCCCCCACGGGGATGCGCTTTTCCACATGGATGGCCGCGCCGGAGGGATAGCCCGTGTGTGCCTTGAGCGCCGCTGCGGCCCGGCAGGCGAGGTTCTTTGCATCCGCCGGGAGCAGGGGAGTGCCGCCGGTGGTCAGGGTGATGGTATCCGCAGGTGTGAGTGTCACCACGTCGGCGAGGGTCACGGGCTGCATGAGCATGTCCATGAGATGGTAGCCGTCCTCACGCTGGCCGACGATATCCAGCGTCCAGTTGATCTTCGCCCGGGCCTCGATGCGCATGATCTTTTCCTCCATAACATTCGATATCTGTATCATACGGCATTTGGAACGATTGTGCAAGTTGAAATTGTGTGCTATAATGACCCTGTTACCAAAGGAGCGTGAGTGAAATGGAATCCAAAACCACCCCCGTGCTGGTGAAGCTCTCCAGCTCTGCCCTGGGCGATCATGATCAGCCGATCCGCCTGATGTGCCATGGCGAAATCAAGCGTGTGGGCGGCGGCTATATGCTGCGCTATCAGGAGACGCAGACGGACGACGAATCCGGCCAGAGCATCACGCAGGATGTGATCCTGAGCATGCAGAAGGGCCGCGTGACCATGACCCGTCTGGGAGCCTTCGGCACGACGATGGTCTTCGTGAAGGATCGCCGCTTTGAGGGCGCTTACCATACCCCCTACGGCGATCTGGGTATGGCGCTGTATCCCAGCCAGGTGCAGACGAAGCTCGAGGCCGACCACGGCAGCGTGCACCTGGAATATCAGCTGGACATGCCCGGCAGCATGCCCCTGAGCCAGACGATCGATATCGAGTACATGGCGGAGGCCTCCCCGTGCTGACGGCCCTTCGCTGCGAGGTGCAGTCCGCTCTGGCTGAGACATCGTCCAGCCGGAAACCCGCCCTTCGCCGCAGCGATGCCCCTGACGCCCTTCTGGCCACTGATCTTCCGCTGATTGCGGATGCTGATGCACAGCAGGCCTTCATCCGCCGCCTGGAGGGGATGGGCTGGCGTGTCCTTGCGCGAAGCGGCTGGTTCCTGCTGGACAAGCCCGTCCCTGCGCCGCAATGTGCGATTTCCCCCCATGCCGCAGGGGAGTGTGCCTGCTGCATATCACTGCTGGCGCGCCATCCCGATGGCGGCGATGCAGCCAGCGCCATCCGCGCGGTGGTCAAGGCTGCGGAGAGTGGCGCGCAGCCCTTTGAGCGATTGTGCGCCCAGCTGCACCGCCATCTGGCGGCGGCCCTGAGGCGGCACGAGCCCCTGCCCGGTGCGCTGCTGCCCTATCTTTGCCAGGCCTGTTATCACTTATACGAACGGAGGGAGCAACTATGATCATCACCTGTATCGGCCATGCCAAATTCCTTGTGGAGCTGGAATGCGGCCTGCGCATTGTGACCGACCCCTACGACGCCACCTGCGGCTATCCCGTGACGGACGTGCGTGCCGATGTGGTGCTGGTGTCCCACGGGCATCATGACCACAATGCCGTGGAGACCATTCCCGGCACGCCCCGCGTGATCGACCAGGCGGGCGAATACGAGCTGGCGGAGGGCGTCCGTCTGGTGGCCATCGAGGCCTGCCATGACGACGCCAATGGCGCAAAGCGGGGCAGGACGCTGCTCTTCTCCCTCCATGCCGAGGGCGTGAACGTCATGCACCTGGGCGATCTGGGACATGTCCCCACGGCGGAGCAGTGCATGCGTCTGGGCCATGCGGATGTGCTGATGATCCCCGTGGGCGGTCACTTCACCATTGACGCCCCCACCGCCAAGGAGGTCGCCGCGCTGCTTCATGCACGCGTGGTGCTGCCGATGCACTACAAAACCCGGGCGAACGAGGGCTGGCCCATCCAGCCGGCGTCGGCCTTTACGAACCTGTATGCCCAGGCGGTGGAGGAGCTTGACCTGCTGCGGGTGGCCGGGGGAGACCTGAGCTGCCAGCCGGAGGTGGCGGTGCTCCGTCCCACCAGCCTGAACTGATATACACAAGGAGGCGTACCTCATGGGCAAGAAAGTCGGCAAACTCATCAAGGCCGCGCGCACCGCGGCGGACCTGACGCAGGAGAAGCTCGCCCGCAAGGTGGGGGGCGGCTGCACCGCCAATGACATCAGCCTCGCCGAGCGCGGCGAAAAGGATCTCACCCAGGCGCAGCTCAAGAAGATCGCCACGGCCACCGGCGTGACCCAGTCCAGCCTCATTGAGGCCGCGAAATCCGAGAGCAAAACCACCACCAAGAAGACCACGACCACCAAGGCAAAAACGCCCAGCAACGCCAACACCTCCATGAAGGTGACCTCGACGGAAAAGAAGCTCATTGAGCTTTACCGCCTGGCGGACAGCGACGCCAAAAAGGCTGCCATGAACGCCCTCAAGGGCGAGAGCGGCGGTCTGTTGGAGGGCATTCTGGGCAATGTCGATGTGGAGGACGTGATCGAGGACGTCATTGGCGGCCTGCTGGGCAACAAGTGAACAACCGCACCCGTGTCAATCCAGACGAAGGAAGGGCACGGGTGCATTTTCTTCCCCCAGACGGCAGCGCAGTTGATCTGCAAAGCCGATGCCGAAATGGCTGCAGATATGCCCCAGCACCGCAACCGTCAGGCTGGAGGGCAGGATGTTCTGCTCGATCTTCCTGAGGGTCGGTATGCCGATATCAAGCAGCCGCGCCATCTGTTTTTTTGTCAGGCCAAAGTGCCGGCGCAGGTGCGGATGTGGTGGAGCAGGTTGTCGCAGCCGGGCTGGTATTGGGTAGGAATCATGGAGAGGATTCCTTTCTTATATGTAGGATACATGAACATTCTACATCTTGTAGATGTAAAAGTCGATACATCATTTAGATGTAAGATATCATGCTTCACATAAGAGAGGTGAAGACAATGTACCGAATCCGTGATTTGCGAGAAGACCGTGATCTTTCTCAAAAAGAGATTGCTAAGGTGATTAAGACAACGCAGCAGCATTACAGCAAGATCGAAAATGGCAAGGCAGATATCAGCGGCGAAAAGCTGGTGCTGTCAGCAGAGTTCTACAATGTTTCAGTCGATTATATCCTCGGCCTGATCAAAGAACCAAGGGAGCTGAAATAAAAAGCCTTCCCCAGAGGGGAAGGTCAATCAGGGGCATGCATACCCCTCAGGCCGCCTGCTGCCAGCATTCCGGCGCCCACGATCCAATACAACGCCGTGAGCCGGTTCGTCGTGCCATAAATCTCCAGTACGCCCTCCATCACGCAGCCTACCGTCAGCGCTGCCACGCCGCTGTGCCACAGATTCAGCACCAGCCGCCCTGGCATGGCACGCTTCCGCAGCGCCATCACGCCAAAGGGCAGCATGCCCAAAACCAGCGGCCAGGCAAAGGCATACACCATAAAATACGACCATACCCCGTGGCTGAACGCCTCATACACCGCCCCGAAAAGCGCGCATGCCGCCGCAGCTATCCCGTAGACGACGCATGTGCGCACCTGACGGTCAATACCCGATGTAGACAATGTCGCTCACGCTCCTTTCGGTGATCCTGCGTCCGTTGGTGGTGGGGTTGTTGATGACCTCGCCCATGAACACCATCGTTGAGGAGCCGCCGCCGTCAAGGTTGTAGGCGGTCTGCACCCCCAGCCCCTGCATGAACTCTGCCAGCTGATAGAGGGTGAGCCCCGCGCTTTCGTCGGTGCGTCCGTCGGACACCAGCAGGATGTAGTGGCCCTCATCGATGATGCCGATGGCCGTGCGGGGGTTATCCGCCATGGCCTTGCCGACCTCATCCTCGGTGGTCACGACAATCTCGCCCTTCTCCACCAGCGCCGGACCAAAGGACAGGATGTGCTGCGCACCCGCATCTACGAGAGACTGCACGTCTGCGCCGCTCTCATCCACAACGGTGAAGCTGCCGTCGGCGCCGATGATAAGCGCCTCGGCGTCCCGGTTGGCGGTGGCGCGGTAGAGTACGCCGTTGCGCACCACAAAGCCCCGCTCCCGGGAGCCGTAGTAATCGCCGTTGATGGCCAGGATCGCCCCGACGTCCTCCGCCATGGCAGAGGTCTTCTGGGTTACATTGCGTCCGTAGACCCCCTGTGCCAGCGCCGTGCGCAGGTATTCGGGGGAGGCGAGGGTCACATCAGCGACGTAGATGGTGGTGTCGTGCTCCCGGTGCTCGGCGATGGTGATGCTGATGATTCCGTCCTCATAGGAATTCGCAGTGACGACAGGATCGCGGGGCTGGGGGGCGGAGGGCACAGCGGCATCGGGCGCAGTCTCGTACACCCGGGTGATGACGAAGGTGTCCAGCGCCAGATACACCGTAAAGGCCGTGAGCATCACTCCATAGACGACGCTCCATAGATATCGTTTCATGCATGCACTTCCTTGCAATGAAAATCAATTGGCAGCGTCATGGTAGCACGCATGTGTGACGGAGAAGTGAAGTGGTTGTAAAAGATTGAAGCGAACCTTCCTCCAAAAACTTTCTTGGAAAAAATCCAAAAATCGTGGCAAAAGGCGCTTGACAAATCTGTTTTTCGGTGGTATCATATCAGAGCTGTCAGGGAAACAGACCCGTAAGGTCTGTGCAAGCAGCGATGTGGTCTCGTAGCTCAGCTGGATAGAGTGTTTGACTACGAATCAAAAGGTCGCAGGTTCGAGTCCTGCCGGGATCACTTCACAAGAGGTTCAAGACCTGACCTGCTGCTTGCCCCCTGACAATATGGTCTCGTAGCTCAGCTGGATAGAGTGTTTGACTACGAATCAAAAGGTCGCAGGTTCGAGTCCTGCCGGGATCACGCAAAGCCTCATCGCCATCGCGGTGAGGTTTTTTCTTTTGTTTGACGTAATCCTCCTCCCGTGCTACAATAGAATCACCAAGTACGTTCTCATTCCATATCAATGAAGGAGGATCTCTGTATGAACATCGCCATTCTGGGCGCAGGCAGCATCGCCCGGTCCATGTGCCAGACCATCCGCGGCATGAAGGAGGCGGGGCGTCCTGTGTCGCTCTATGCCGTTGCCTCCCGGGATATCGACAAGGCCGTCCGCTTTGCCCGGGAGCAGGGCGTGAAGCGCGCCTATGGGTCCTATGAGGAAATGCTCGCCGATCCCAAGGTGGATCTGGTCTATATCGCCACGCCCCACAGCCATCATGCGGAGCAGGTGAAGATGTGCATCCGGCATCGTAAGCCCGTGCTGTGCGAGAAGTCCTTCACCGCCAACGCCCAGCAGGCCGAGGAGGTGCTCGCGCTGGCCCGGGAGCAGGGCGTCTACGTCACCGAGGCCATCTGGACGCGCTACATGCCTGCAAGGAAGATCATCGATGATCTGATCGCCTCCGGCGCCATTGGTACGCCCAGGCTCCTTACCGCCAACCTGGCCTATGATGTGGAGCGCAAGGAGCGCATCACCGATCCTGCGCTGGCGGGCGGCGCGCTGCTGGATGTGGGCGTGTATCCGATCAACTTTGCCTCCATGGTCTTTGGCGACGATATTGTGCGGGTGGAAAGCACCGTGACAAAAATGCCCTCCGGCGTGGACAGGACAGAGAACATCACCTATATCTATGCTGACGGACGTGAGGCGCACCTGATGGCGTCCACCGCCTTTAACTCCGACCGTCGCTGCGTGGTCTATGGCGACAAGGGCTATCTCACGGTGGATAACGTCAACAATCCTGCCTTTATCCAGGTGTTTGACAAGAACGACCGCCTGCATCCCGTGCAGCACATCGACGTACCGGCGCAGATTACCGGCTACGAATACGAGGTGGAAGCCTGCCTGCGCGATCTTGCTGCCGGCAACCTTGAGGCGGCTGAAATGCCCCACGCTCAGACCATCGCCATCATGCGCCAGATGGACGCGCTCCGGGCGCAGTGGGATATGAAATACCCCTTTGAATGAGCAAAAATGAACAGGGCCGGACTGCTCGAGCGTGGCAGTCCGGCCTTTTTGTGCGGATATCAGGTTTTGCTGTCCCGCATTTCGCTGGGAGTGATACCGTGATACTTCTTGAATGCGCGCCGGAAGGTGGCGGGGTTGGAGTATCCCAGATACACATAGAGCGTGGACAGGTCTCGGTGGCCGCTGCGGAGCTGACGGGCAGCCTCCTCCATGCGCAGGCGCTCCAGGTAGGTGCTGAAGTTCACGCCCGTGCGCTCCTTGAACAGATGGCTCAGGTAGCTCTCGCTGATGTTGAACTGCTCACCGAGCTTGCTCAGGCAGAGGCTGGGGTCGGTGAAGTTCTCCCGCAGGTAGATTTCAACCTCGGGGATGGGATCGCTGGGGGTGCTGGTGCGGATAAAGAAGTCGCACAGGGCCAGCGCGTTGGCCTCCAGGGAAGGGAAGGTGGGCGGCTCATGAAGGCGCTCGTCCAGCTGATTGAGCCTGCTGCGGGCCTCCTCCGTCTGGGGCGGCGCGATCTGGAAGCGCGCCTTGAACAGCGTGTTCTTCAGATCGGACAGCAGGAGGTTGAGCAGCGACACGGACAGGCTGCGATCCTCCAGGTTTTCCTTGTGGATCAGCGCCAGCATCTCAGCCACCTGCTCCCGGTTGCCGGAGGTGATGAAGTGCAGCAGCTTGGCGGAAATTTCGATGGGGTAGTACCAGCTGTCCGTATCCTTGCGGATGAACTCGTAGGGGAGGAAGATGTGGTGGCGCGCCGTGTAGCGGGCGGCGGTCCGGGCCTGCTCGTAACTCTCCCACAGCTGGGAGGCCTGGGTGCGGCAGCCGCCCACGCCTGCATAGAACCACAGGTTATGGCTGTCTGCCAGCTCGTCATGCAGGAGCATCACCCGTTGCTGCAATTCGTTCAGGGAGGCTTGCGGTTCGCCGTCACAGGTCACCAGCACCACGAAGCTGCGATCCAGTGTGGTATAATAGTAGATGGGATAGCGCATGGTCAGATGGCGGTCGATGAGGCTGGTCAGGGCATCATACTCCGTCAGGGCGTCGTCCGTTGCGGCATCCTGGCGGTGTGCGATGCAGTAGAGCACGTAGTAGTGCCTGTCCTCGCCGCTCAGGCCCAGGTAGTCCATCATGTAGGCGAACTCCTCCTGGGAGGCCACGTGGCCGGAGAGGAGCTTGCGGACGTAGGAAACGCTCAGCAGGGGCTTTTGCGCGTCGATCTCGCGCTGGAGCTGGGCCTTGTCATCCTCGGCCTGGGTCAGCTGGCTGGTGAGCTGGTGCAGGGGCTTCATCGCGCGGCGCACCAGCAGGATGATCATCATCGCGCCGCCGGCCAGCGCCAGCAGGAACACCACCATGAACAGTGTACTGTACAGGCCCATGGCGTTGGTCATCAGGCTGTGGGGGAGGGCGATGATGTAGCTCAGTCCGTTGCTGCCCTCGCGGCGGATCAGGCGCATGTTGTCCACATCTGCCATGCCGTCCACAAAGGTGACGCCCGCAGCCATCGCATCCGGCAGGGAAAAGACGTCCTTGTTGCCCAGGTGCAGCTGCACCCTGCCCTCGGTGTTGACCATGATGACCGACCCCTGGTCGGTTTCGCTGGGCAGGAGCAGACCGGCGACCGGCTCAATATCCAGCTCAAACCACACGATGATCGGCCCGGGGAAGGCCAGGCCATTGTCGGTGTTGATGAAGTAGAAGACCTCGCCCTCATTGCCGGTGAAGCGGGATACGTCATAGCACTCACCGTCGTTGTCGGCGCTGAGGAGGAGGGATTGCCACTCCTCGTAAAGCCCCGGGGTGAAGGAGCGGTAGGCGCGGTAGTACCGCTCGCCGGGGGTGGACTGGCTGTAGGAGATCACATGATCGGAGGTGGGCAAATAAATGAAGCTGCTTTTGATGGGAAGATGGAGCAGACCCGAGGAGCGGATGCTCAGTTTCTGCATGGCCTGCCAGGCGATGTAAACATAATCCGCATCCAGATCATCCTCCATGCGGGAGAGACGCTGGAGGGAGGTATCCGTCAGCAGCTGCTGGGCGTAGTTCTGCATGCTGGAGAGGGCGCTGTCCATCGTCGATGCGCCGCGCTCCAGTGCGGAGGCCTGGTGCTGCCAGAAGGTATCCTTGATGCTGGAGGAGGAGGAGAGGTACAGAGCCAGCATCAGCATCAGGCAGATGAACAAAAAGGCCGTATAGGACAGGGCGATGCCTGTGGCACGGTTGAGGCGCTGCCTGAGCTTATGTATTTTCTGTCGGAGTGACAAATGATTCACGCTCGCTTTATCCATAGGATGATCAAACTGCGATCCCGCGATATACAATTTTTGCGGGATGGCGAAAATAAATTCTGCACATTGTCATTATAACAGAAAACGCAGAGATTTCAAGGCCTTTCGGTATGAAGCGTACAAAATTTGAGTGCTTGAATCAAAAGATTTGCACGCTTTTCCAAAATTGACTCTTGCGGTGAAAAAGCTTTCATGTTAGGATGCAGTTAAATCAGCGGGGCGCTTCAACGCTCTGCAAAAAAGAAAGGATGGAAACCAATATGAAGAAGTTCTTCGCCATGGCTCTGGCTCTGGCGCTGGTGCTGACCTCCATGGTCATGCCCGCCGTTGCCGAGACCGAAGTGACCGCCCCCGAGACGATCACCATCATGTGCGACACCACCGTCGTCTCCGAGGCCAATGGCCGCGCTGACTTCGAGGCTCAGTGGGAAGCCCTGATCCAGGAGAAGTACGGCGTGAAGATCGACCTGGTCATCATCCAGCCCGACCACTCTGCTTATGCTGATGTGCTGCAGCAGACCATGGTTGACCGCAACTCCTGGCCGGATGTCATGATCCTGCCCTCCACCCTGTACTCTTCCTACGCCGCTGCCAACGCGCTGTGGGATATGAGCGCTGCGTGGGATGCTTCCGCTACCAAGAATTCCGGCCGCTTCTTCGGTGACGCCGTCATCGAGGGCCTGAAGATTGATGGCAAGCTGTTCGGCTTCTCTCCCACGTCCGGCAACGGCTGCGTGACCTACGTCAAGAAGGCCTGGCTGGACAACGTGGGCATCGAGAAGGTTCCCACCACCTGGGACGAGTACGCTGAGATGCTGGATGCTTTCGCCAACGGCGATCCCGACGGCAACGGCAAGGACGGCGACACCTACGGCGTTTCCGCCGCTGGCTTCGTCGGCAGCGAGGCTCCCTACACCAACTACCTGGCTGAGTTCTATCAGGATGCTTACCCCTCCTTCATCCTGAAGGATGGCAAGTATGTGGATGGCTTCACCGAGGAATCCATGAAGGGCGCCCTGGAGCGTCTGGCCATGGGCTTCGAGTATGGCTGGATCGACCCCACCACCCTGACCAACGCCACCAAGGACTGCCGCAACATGTTCTACGACAACAAGTTCGGCGCTTTCACCTACTGGGCTGGCAACTGGGCTCAGAACCTGAAGAACAACCTGGAAGCCAAGAATGTTGACTCCGTGCTGATCCCCATGGCTCCCATTGCTGAGGTCGGCAAGTACTTCGACCGCGTGCCCCCGGTCTGGGCCATCACCAGAGAGTGCGACAATCCCGAAGGCGTGTTCAAGTACTTCATCGATACCATGCTGGACGGCGGCGACATCCAGATGCTGTGGACCTACGGCGCTGAGGATGTGCACTGGTCCCGCAAGGCCGAAACCGTTCTGGACGTGGCCTACGCTGAGGGCGAGTTCCACATGAGGGAAAACCTCGAGACCGCCGGCACCGCCTACACCAAGAACCACATCGATCCCAAGCTGGCTCTGGCCAACTTCGCTGAGGGCTATGACGCTCCCAACCAGATGACCGACGTCATGGCTGAGTCTGCCGATGTGTTCAACGCCAACTCCAAGCTGGCCGCGATCGTGCCCACCACCACCGAGATGTCTGAGCTGAACGGCGACCTGACCGCCCTGAAGAACGAGCTGATCGCCAACGTCGCCATGGGCAAGATGACCTATGACGAGGCCATGGCTCAGTTCAACGCTGATCCCACTGGCGCCGCGGCTTCCCAGAAGATCGTGGACTCCCTGAATGCTTACCTGGCCGAGCAGGCTGCGAAGGCTGCGGAGTAATCAGCAAATGCACTCAGATTCTTTGATCTGATGCAAAAGTAAACCCCTCAGGGGCGGTCGAGTGTCACCACTGGGCCGCCCCTGTTCCAAGCGTTTGCCGATCGCTGAATAAACCGCGCACGTGACTGTGCGAATTCATCCACACCTGCGCGTGTGAGGTTTATTCAGCGATGACTCACTTTGATACATACAACAGGAGGATCAATGCATGGACGGCACCGTTAAGATCAAGCCGCGCAAGCGGCCGCTCGGCATGCGGATTTGGAACCACAAGTGGTTCTACCTCATGTTCCTGCCGGTTCTCATTGCGGTCATCGTTTTCCACTATATGCCCATGTTCGGCATCCGCTATGCCTTCACGTCCTGGAATCTGATCAACGATCCCATTCCGGTGGGCTTTGACAACTTCACCAAGATGTTTGGCATGCCCAAGTTCTGGCAGGCCTTCACCAACACCCTGGAGATCTCCGTCCTGGGTCTGCTGCTGAACACCTTCATGTCCGTCATCATCTCTCTGCTGCTCAACGAGATGATCTCCACCCGCGCCAAGAAGCTGGCCCAGACCATCGTGTACCTGCCCCACTTCATGTCCTGGGTTGTTACCGCGGGTCTGTTCAACATGCTGATGTCGCCCACCACCAACGGCCTGCTCAACGAGCTGCTGATCGCCATGGGCCTGATTGAGAAGAGCATCTACTTCCTGGGTGAGGTGGAGTGGTGGCGTACCAGCTACTACATCATCAACATCTGGCATAACACCGGCTGGGGCACCATCATCTTCATGGCTACCCTGACCGGCATCGACCCCGGCATCTATGAGGCTGCCTCCATCGACGGCGCGGGCCGCTGGAAGAAGATGTGGTACATCACCCTGCCTTCTCTGGCCAACACCATCATCACCGTGCTGATCCTGAACCTGGCGAAGGTTATGAACCTGTTCGAGTCCGTCTTCGTTCTGCAGAACGACGCCGTCGGCTCCACCGCCGAGGTTCTCCAGACCTACGTCTACAACCAGACCTTCAACTCCCTTTCGACCCCTGACGTGGGCTACACCACTGCCATCGGTCTGTTCCGCTCGCTGGTCGGCATGTTCCTGGTGCTGGTGTGCAACTACGCCAGCAAGAAGGTCCGCGGCCGCGGCATCGTGTAAGGAGGTGGATAGAGAATGATCGTTACTGTTCTGGTTCTGATTGCTGTTGTCTTTTCTATCCTGACCCTCCCGGCGCTGATGAAGCTTCTGGAAGCCGCAGGTGTGGATGCGAAAAAGTGGATTCCCTTCTACCGTCTCTACAAGCTCTATGAGCTGAACTGGTCCAAGGCCTCCTTCTATGTGCTGGTGGTGTCCCTGGTGCTGCTGCTGGTGTGCACCTCCGTCCTGGGCAATGCGCAGTTCAACATGCTCAGCAAGGTGACCGCCCTGAGCGATTACGATACCGTGGCCTGCGTGGCCTCTCTGGCGGACGTCGAAGAGCTCGCTGCGATCGACCGTCAGGCTGACTTTGGCGCCTTCACCACCGCGATAGACGGCCTGCTGGAGCAGATCAACTCCATCTCCGCTTTCAAGCTCAAGAAGACCGAGCCCTTTGCCAGCCTGCCCACCGTGGACTCCATCTCCAACGTGAAGAAGAGCCTCGGCGCGGTGACTACCCTGGTGCACGATCAGAGCTTCTGGGCGCTGGTGGACGATGGCAGCTTTGACAATGCTGATTTCTTCACCGGTGTTGTGGGCGTGGTGCCCACCGTGCGTGCGCTGCTGACGGTGTTGCAGATCGTTGCCCTGATGGGTGCGGCCTACGCGGCGTTCCTGCTGCCCTTCTACGTGGCGGGCAAGTATGGCAAGAAGCCCGTTTTCGGCCTGGGCCTGCTGCTGCTGCCCTTTGTCTACTACTGCAAGCTCTGGGCGGAGAAGACCGCCTATCAGAAGGATCGCGATGTGGTCATCAGCATCTTCCCCTACATCAACGGCGCGATCTTCATCCTGTTCTGCCTGTTCATCATCATCCCCATTTGGAAGGTGCTGGTGGACTCATTTGACCTCTCCTCCGGCTATGGTATGCGCCTGTGGCCTGCGGAATTCGGCATGGCGGGCTACACCTCCGTGTTCTCCAATCCCACGCTGGTGCGTCCCTTCCTGATTTCCGTGCTGACCACCCTGAGCGGCACCCTGCTGGGCCTGCTGCTGTCCACCCTGGGTGCCTACGTGCTGATCCAGTGGGATATGCCCGGCCGCAGCTTCTTTGCCTTCATGCTGCTCTTCACCATGATCTTCCAGGGCGGCATGATCCCCACCTACATCGTGATGAAGAACATCGGCATCACCAACACCCTGTGGGTCGTCATCCTCATGCCGGCCATCAATGTGTACAACCTGGTGCTGATGCGCAACTTCTTCGAGGGCATTCCCGCTTCGCTCTTTGAATCCGCGACGCTGGACGGCTGCACGCCCATGCAGATCTTCTACAAGATCGTGCTGCCCCTGTCCAAGGCTGCCCTGGCCTCTATCGGCCTGATGTTCGCCGTGGCCTACTGGAACGATTACACCAACTATAAGCTCTACATCACCGAGCAGAGCCTCTTCAACTTCCAGATGAAGCTGCGTTCCGTCATCATGGGCTCCGATCTGCCCTCCGCCAACGGCGGCGCGACGGAGAACACCGTCACCAACGCTGCCATCATCGTGGCTATTCTGCCCTTCATGATTCTCTATCCCTTCCTCCAGAAGTACTTCGTCAAGGGCATCAACATCGGCGCCGTCAAAGAATAAGCCGGGGAGCCCCCGGCGGGGCGGCTCGCGATTGGGTGGGACGCCTGCGGTGGGGGAGCTGCCGCGTGTGAGTGTGGCGTTGTTGTGCGGGCACGGCGCGTGACAGACGCGCCGCGCCTTGGAGGCGGCAATGCTGGGGGACCGGCAGCTGCGCTCTGACGGATAGGGATTGCGGGGCGTATCCAAGAAATTGGAGATTCGCGATCTCATGAATTGCCCACTCCAAACAGTTGACAAAATTTCTTCTGCATGTCATGATAATGGCAGCAGGCAAGCACCGCATCTTTCCGGTCTGTCCGGCGAGGTGCGGTGCTTTTCGTTCAATATCATACATGGGAGGATTCTTATGATCACCATTTACTGGGCAGGCGATTCCACGGTCAAGCAGAATACCATCGCCACCTATCCGCAGACGGGCATCGGTCAGGTGTTCGAGCGCTTTGTGAAGCGCTGCGAGGTGCGTGTGGAGAATCATGCGGAGAATGGTCGCTCCACCAAGTCCTTCATAGACGAGGGCCGCCTGGCCCCCATCTATGATCGCATCACGAAGGGGGATTTCCTCTTCATCCAGTTCGGTCACAACGACGAAAAGCCCGAGGATCCCACACGCTACGCCGATCCGGACAGCGGCTTCCCCGAGAACCTCGAAAAATTCGTCAACGTGGCCCGCAACAAGGGTGCGACCCCGGTGTTCATCACCCCCGTTACGCGTTTCAACCGCAATGGCCCCAGGGCGGTCTACAAGCATGACCGCTGGGCGGAGTCTGCCAGGAGGGCTGGCGAGCGTCTGGGCGTGAAGGTGATCGATCTGACGGCGCTTTCCGAGCAGCTGGTGGACGCCATGGGCGAGGCCGCCGCTACCACCTATTTCATGAACCTTCCGGCAGGCGTGTATCCTCACTTCCCCCAGGGTCAGAAGGACAACACCCATCTGCAGCCCGCAGGTGCCCTGGCCTTTGCCGGACTCATCGCCCGGGAGCTGTATAAGCTGGGCGGCGAATATGCAGCGCTGCTCTGCGATGATTTTGAGCAGTGGATGACAGAAGCAGACAACTTCGGCGTGGAAACCACCGCCGCACAGGAGGTAGAATCATGACAGAGCCCCTCTATCTGCCGGATAACGGCGACGGAACCTACCGCAACCCGGTCATCTTCTGCGACTATTCCGACCCCGACTGCATCTGTGTGGACGGCACCTACTATATGACCGCCTCCACCTTCAATTATGTTCCGGGCCTGCCCATCCTCACCAGCCCGGATCTGGTCAACTGGACGCTGCGTAATTATGCCGTGAAGAACATCCCCGTGGAGCGCTTCGCCGCGCCCTGCCATGCCCACGGCATCTGGGCGCCTGCCATCCGCTGGCATGACGGTATGTTCTATATCTACTACGGCCAACCGGACGAGGGCATCTACATGGTGCGCACTGCCGATCCCCTGGGCGACTGGGAGGAGCCCGTCCTTGTCCTGCCGGGTAAGGGCCTCATCGACCCCTGTCCCTTCTGGGATGACGATGGTCGTGCCTACGTCATCCACGGCTATGCCAAGAGCCGCATCGGCTTCAAGAGCATTCTGGGCATCTTCCCCATGACGGCGGACGGCAAGCGCGCCATCGGCGATGACAAGCTCCTTTACGACGGCGTGGTGAAGCATCCCACCATCGAGGGCCCCAAGGTGCACAAGCGCGATGGCTGGTACTACATCTTCGCCCCCGCTGGCGGCGTGGCCACGGGCTGGCAGGTGGTGCTGCGCAGCAAAAAACTCTACGGCCCTTATGAGGATCGCGTGGTGCTCAAGCAGGGCTCCAGCGAGACCAACGGCCCCCACCAGGGCGCGTGGATCGAAACGCCTCATGGCGAGCATTTCTTCATGCACTTCCAGAGCCGCGGCCTGTACGGACGCATCACCCATCTGCAGCCCATGCGCTGGGGTGAGGATGGCTGGCCCTTCATTGGTCAGGAGGATCCCACGCCCGTCGATCCTGCCGCCATCCAGTCCGGCGAGGACGCCCGCGATGCAGCCTTGTCCGCCAACGCCGCCCCCTGTGGCATCCCCGTGGATGTGTGGCAAAAGCCCATCGCCCCCCAAAGCCCCCGCACCTCCGAGATCGGCAGTGACGATTTCACCGGCAAGCTGGGTCTGCAGTGGCAGTTCATGGGCAACTGGCGCGAGGATTTCTACGCGTGCGGTGAGGGCCATCTGCGCCTGTTCTCCCGGGCGCTGCCCCAGCATGGCGCCAAGCTCTGGGAATGCCCCCAGACCTGCACCCAGAAGATCGCCTGTCCTGCCTTCTGCGCCACCACCACGGTGGATGTGAGCAGCCTGAAGGCTGGCGAGCAGGCAGGCGTGGGCCTCGTGGGCGGCCAGTATGCCTATGCAGCCCTTCGCCGCAGCGAGGAGGGGCTGTCCCTTGTTTACGTCACCAGCGACGGCAAGGAGCATACCGAGACCATCCACGATGAAATCACAGGATTGCCTGAAGCCCCAGTGACCTTCCGGGTGACGCTGCTGCCCACCGGCTATGCCGAGGCGGTGACCACCTTCGAATATGCCATCGGCGGCGTGTTCCGCAGCGTGGGATTGCCCTTTGCCCCCGCGCGTCACACCTGGGTCGGCGCGCGTCTGGCGCTCTTTGCCATGCCCATGAACGGTCAGGGCGACAACGGCGGCTATGCGGATTTCGGCCCCGTCGTGGTCGAACCCGTGGAGACCCTGTGACCGGCGCAGAGCTGCGTCAGGCCATTCTGGCAGATGACCTGACCCTGGTGCAGCAGGAACTGCCGCTGGAGCCCACCCTCATCGATTATGAGGGCGAGGAGGGGGCGGCGCTGTCCTTCGTGGCGGCGCAGCATGCGGGCTTTGACATGCTCCGCTATCTCGTTGAATATGGTTTGCGCGTCAACCTCAACACCCTTGACCGCCAGGGCCGCGACATGCTCCATTATGCCGCCATGTCCGGCAATGTGGATAAGTGCCGGTATCTGGTGGAGCGCGGCGGCATGCAGCCTCTGCGCGGCGACCGGACGCTCGAAACGCCCTTTGACATCGCCCATCGCCTGGGCCACAGGGCGCTGGAGGACTATTTTGTCTCTGTCGTGGGCGCGCCCTATGGGCAGACCTATCACAATCCCATCCGCACGGGCTTCTTCCCGGATCCATCCATCGTTCGTGTGGGAGAAGACTATTATATGGTGAACTCCACGTTCATTTTCTTCCCCTGCATCCCCGTCAGCCACAGCCGCGATCTGGTGAACTGGCGGGTCATCGGTCATGCCATTGAGAATCCTGCTTGGGCCCATGTTGAAGGCCTGGAGGGAGGGCGCGGCTGGTGGGCGCCGGACATTTCCTATTGCAATGGGCGCTTCTACATCACCGCCACGCTGCGCATGAACGACGTGGGACGGGTTCGCCGCCGCCAGATGGTGGTGACCGCCACCCGGCCTGAGGGCCCCTACTCCGAGCCGGTCTTCTTCGAAGAGGATGGCATCGATCCCTCCATTTTCCACGATGACGATGGCCGTCACTACATGCTGCTCAACCGCGGTGCGCGCATCTTCGAGATCGACGAGACGGCTACCCGTCGCCTGAGCGAAACGACGCTGCTCTACTACGGCACCAACAAACGTGCGCCGGAGGGCCCCCACTTATTTAAGAAGGACGGCTGGTACTACCTCTTTGAGGCGGAGGGCGGCACGGGCGTGGGCCATCGCGAGACGGTCAGTCGCAGCCGCACGCTTCATGGCGTGTATACCCCCAGCCCCTACAATCCCGTCATCCGCCAGTGGGACGATCGGGCGCTCATCCAGCGCTGCGGTCACGCCAAGCCCGTATCCACGCCCGATGGCCGCTGGTACTTCGTCTACCTGTGCGGGCGCTCGCTGGATGGCCGGTGGACGATGCTCGGGCGCGAAACAGCCCTTGATCCCTTTACCTGGACGCCCGATGGTTGGCCCCTGATGAATGGCGGACGCGGCCCCAGCGAGCAGAACATCCTGCCCCTGCCGCCCTGCCCCGTGGAGGATACCGTCGACTGGCTGACCCCGCGTCCCCCTGCGCCGGGGCAAATTGCCTGGCAGGGGAGCGCCGTCACGCTGCAGGGCAGCGAATTCGCCATGACGGACGTGCGCTGCCGCAGCATCCTGCTCCGCCGCCAGACCAGCTTCCGCTTCACCTTTGCAGCGGATGTGACCACCCCGGCCATGGGCGAAGCCGGCCTGACCTGCTACTACGACGAAAATTCCTTCCTGACCCTGCACGTGGGGAAAAACGGCGCTGTTGTTACCATGCAGGCCGGTCTTGAGTGCACGAAAACCGACTGCGCGTCGGTTATCGCAGAGGCAGGGCAGACCGTACGTCTCCTGGTAGAGACCGATGGTCTGCGCCGTCGCTTCTTCGTCAATGGCGATCTCGTTGCCGATTTGGACAACGTTACCTGCCTGGCGGATGAAGGCGTGCGCATGGGCAAGCGTTTCACCGGCGCGATGGTAGGCGTGTATGCCCTGGGCTGCACGGCAACCTTCGACAACCAGGAATACCACGCGGAATAACGCAAAAGGAACTGCACGCCTGATGGGCATGCAGTTCCTTTTCCTTTGCAAAAAGGCCACGATGGTTTGTTTATTCCGCGCAGCCCTCAGGGCTGGTCAGCTCATCGGTCACTTTCTCAACAAATTGCATATCCACCAGCGCGTCGTAGCTGTATTCGCCCTCCCACAGGCCACTGGTGATGACGACCTCCATCAGCGTGTCAACGGCCTGCTGGCTGATGACGCCGTCCACGCTCCACAGGCTGTCCGCGTAGGCGCGGTCCAGGGCTGCTTGGCGGCCTTCCTCTGTGAGGGTGGGGAATTCCAGCTCCAGGATGCGCTCGGCCAGCGCGCGATCCGTCTGCACGGCCTCCAGCGCGCGGATCATGGCCCGGACAAAGCCCTCGCAGGTGGCAGGGTCGTTTTCAATGGTGGACCTGCGCACACCGATGACGGAGTAGGCATAGTCCCCCAGGTCGGGGAAGGCCACGAAGGGCTCCTCGAAGATACCGGCGGTTACGCCCTCGCTGATCTGCGGCTCGCCGCCATTGCCGATATCGCCCTGACCATATTGCAGCATGGCGGTCACGGTGGAGGCGTCGGCGTTTTCGGAGAGGGTCACATCCACATCCGGGTCGAGGCCGACGGACTTGACCAGATAGCGCGTCAGAACGTTGGGGGAGCCTCCGTAGCGTCCGGCCACGATGATCTTGCCCCGGAGGAAGTCCGCCATGTCCGCATTGCTGTCAGAGGCGGGGGCCAGACCCTTGCGCGCAAAGAGATACACATTGGCGCGGTTGACGCAGTTGACGATGGAGATGATCGGGTCGTCATTGCCCTGATTGGCGAAGTTGTAGC
Organism: Clostridia bacterium; assembly: GCA_017481825.1. Classification (GTDB taxonomy): domain Bacteria; phylum Bacillota; class Clostridia; order Christensenellales; family Aristaeellaceae; genus UBA11524. The sequence goes on along the minus strand of JAFUOR010000069.1, from coordinate 215 downwards.
TGTCCACGCCGCCGATGACGGCAAAGGCGTCGCCGGATACGACGGCGGTCACATGCGCGCCGCCGGTGGCCTGCACGACGGATACGTCAAGCCCTTCTTCGGCAAAGTACCCCTCATGGATGGCGACGTACAGCGGCAGGTAGCCGATCAGATGAACAGGCTCGGCGACCACCAGGGGCGTCAGGATCGCCTCCTGTGCCACAGCGGCGGGGCAG
>JAFUOR010000068.1 GCA_017481825.1 Clostridia bacterium | reverse complement strand
TGATGGAGAAGTACTTTGAGGAAGGCGAGCTGTCCTACGATGAGATCCTGAAGGGCTTCCACAAGGGCATGAAGAATGGCGACATCGTTCCCGATGTGGCTCTGTCTGCGCTGACCGGCGTGGGTATCGCCCGTACCATGGATCTGATGGCCAAGTATCTGCCCTCTCCTGCGCATCAGGGCATCGAGCATGATGGCTTCAACCCCCGCACTGGCGAGCACCAGGTTCGCGTGTGTAAGGATGACGAGCCCTTCTCTGCTTTCGTGTACAAGACTGTTGCCGACCCCTTCGTTGGCAAGCTGAGCCTGTTCCGTATCTTCTCCGGTACCATCACGCCCCAGACCATCCTGTACAACGTCAACAAGGACAAGACTGAAAAGTCCTCCGGCCTGTACATCATGCGCGGCAAGAAGCAGGTTGCCAAGCAGACCCTGCACGCCGGCGATCTGGGCGCCCTGGCCAAGCTGCAGTACACCTCCACCGGCGATACCCTGGCGGATTACAACAATCCCATTCAGTACCCCGGCATGGTGTTCCCCACTCCCTGCATGCACAAGGCTGTCTATGCCGCCAAGCAGGGTGAGGAAGACAAGATCTTCTCCGGCCTGAACCGCCTGATGGAAGAAGATCCCTCCATCGTCATCCAGAAGAACGTGGATACCACCGAAACCTGGCTGTCCGGTCAGGGCGAAATGCACCTGGAGGTCATCAAGAACCGCCTGCTGACCAAGTTCGGCGCCAACGCCATTCTGCAGGATCCCAAGATCCCCTACCGTGAGACCATCCGCAAGGCCGTGAAGGTTCAGGGCCGTCATAAGAAGCAGACCGGCGGTCACGGCCAGTTCGGCGATGTGTGGATCGAGTTCTCTCCTGTGTTGGACGGCTCTACCGACATGGTCTTTGAAGATGCGGTTGTGGGCGGCGTTGTTCCGCGCAACTTCATCCCCTCCGTTGAGAAGGGCCTGCGTGAGTGCATGGTTCGTGGCGTGCTGGCGGGCTATCCCATGGTCTCTGTGAAGGCCAAGCTGTACGATGGCTCCTACCATCCCGTTGACTCCTCTGAAATGGCGTTCAAGACCGCTGCCCGCATCGCCTACAAGAAGGGCTGTGCCGATGCGTCTCCCGCTCTGCTGGAGCCCATCATGCACGTGGAAGTCCTGGTGCCCGACGAGTACATGGGCGACATCATGGGCGATATGAACAAGCGCCGTGGCCGCATCATCGGCATGGAGCAGGTTGGCGGCATGCAGCAGGTGATCGCTGAAGCGCCCCAGGCTGAAATGTTCAAGTACGCCACCGATCTGCGTTCCATGACGCAGGCGCGCGGCTCCTTCACCATGACCTTCGAGCGTTATGAGGAAGTGCCCGCTGACGTGGCCAAGAAGGTCATCGCCGCTGCCGATAAGGTGGAGGACGACGACGAGTAATCCGGTCAAATCCAGCGATGCTGGTCATAAGGGAGAGGTTCGTGCCTCTCCCTGTTTTCAATGAAAAGAATTTCCAGGAAATATTGCATTTCCTGTGGAGATGTGATATAGTTTAATACATTATGATACAACTTGCGCGGAGGAAACCATCATGGCAGAGTACTTTGACAGGATGGATGCGCTGCTGGGTGATACGTCGCGTGTTCTATCCGACTTCGTAGGACGCATTCGTATGGAATATGTGATGGATGAGTTCTACGATGGCAAGGATGAAGTGAAGTTCCGCCGGAGCGGCAAGACGCTGGTGACGCTATACCTGCATGAAGGCTATTTCACAGTCCTCATCATATTCGGAAAGGCAGAGCGGGAAAAGTTCGAAGCGCAGCAAGCAGCGTTTCCGGCGGAGTTTTGCGAGTTTTACCATGCTTCCCGCACTTATCACGACGGCAAGTGGATGTTCTATGATGTTCATGCGGACGGCGATGTGGACATGCTCATGCGTCTGCTGCACATCAGGAAGCGTCCAAACCGTAAGCCAGAGAAGCTGGCGGGTGCAGTCATCAGCCTGTGCGGCAACCGCTGCGACCAATGCCTGCTCCATCAGAATCACTTTGAGCCGGAGAAGTTTACTGTGGGGGAGAAGCACTGCTATTTTTCCTGGGATGAACCAGCGCAGGATCACACCAATGACGCATGCCCCGGCTGTATGCCGGGGAAAGGCTGCAAATATCGCAAGTGCGCAGCAGAAAAGGACATTTTTAGCTGCGGTGAGTGTGATTATGAGCATTGCACAACCGAACACTTCACCGAACCGGGCTGCTGTAATCTGGGTATCACAGCGGAGGAAGTGGCCCAGTTCATTCTGCCCTATTGCGGTAAGGAACGTTTCACGGCGATTAAGTCCGCCAAGACTAAGTAAAAGGAGGCCTCTTCATGGCTCTGGAACTCATCAAATCCTTCATTGAGGACTGCCCCGCCTGCCGCTTTATCGGCAAGCGCTACACCCCTGCGGACAGCATCAACGGAAGCTATGGACACAAGTGGGGCGAGTGGTGGCAGAATGACTACTTCAGCCCCCTTGATAAGCTCCCCCATATGCCCATCGTCGGGGACAGCACCATGGCCGCCATGCGCGTGGTGGAGGGCGAACTGGAATACTGGATCGGCTTCTTCTGCCCTCCGGATACGGAGGTGCCCGAGGGTTACGAGGCTGTCGATATCGCTCCGCGTCGCTACGCTGTGATCTGGGAGAAGGGCAATGAGCACAGCGGTGAGCTCTATGGGCTGGAGTCCCACAATATCTGCCTGCAGGAGTTGGCGCGTCAGGGCTGGAAGCGCGTTGAGGATGACTGGTGCTTTGAGCGCTACAACTGTCCGCGCTTCACTACGCCGGACGAGCTGGGCAATGTCATCCTTGATTACGGCATTTCTGTGGAGGTGGAAGCATGAGGGCCTTTGTGTTTGACATGGACGGTTTGATGTTTGATACCGAGCGCGTTTTCGTGGAGGCCTGGGACTATGCGGGCGAGAAGCTCGGCGTGGGCAAAGCGGGTTTCATGGTCATGAAGACCCTGGGGGTCAACACCGAGGGCTGCCGCCGCATCTGGCGCGAGACCTTCGGCGATTATGACGATGAGGCCCTGTGGCGCTACACCAAGGAATACCTGGACGCCTATTACAGCAAGTACACTGTGTCCGTCAAGCCGGGCCTCTACGACCTGCTGACCTACCTCAGACGCAAGGGGTACAAGCTGGCAGTGGCCTCCTCCACCAACCGCGCCAAGGTGGAAAAGCACCTCACCAGCGCCCACGTCCGCGAATACTTTGACGCGGTGATCGCCGGTGACATGGTGGAGCGCTCCAAGCCCGACCCGGACATTTACCTGCGCGCCTGTGCCGCCCTGGGCGTCCCGCCCGAGGCGTGCTACGCCCTGGAGGACAGCCGCAACGGCTTGCTTTCCGCCCATCGTGCAGGCTGTACGCCCATCATGGTGCCCGACCTCTGGCAGCCGGACGATGAGGTGCTGTCCTTTGTGACGGGACCCTTTGATGATCTGCTGGCGGTCAGGGACTGGCTGATTTCCCGGCAGTAAAGCTTCAATCAATATAAAACGCGCCCTGGGGATAGAATCCGAGGGCGCGTTTGTGCTGTCAGCACTATTTTACATAGAACACCAGCGTCAGGTGTTCGTTGATGGATCGTGTTTCACCGGTGGCACGGTAGCCCATCTTCTCATACAGATGGCAGTTGCCGGGCTCCTGCAAGATGGTGTCCAGCTCCCAGCCTGTGTCGCCATGGAGCTCCTCCACCGCAGTGATGGCCGCCTGGGCAAAGCCCTTGCCGCGATGGGTCGGCAGGATGAAAAGCGGAGAAATACGCTTGCGCTTGCCGCCTTCCTGCTTGTCCACCACGCGGATGGCGCCCACAGTCTGTTCGGCTGATTGCAGCAGATAGTAGTAGGTGAAGGGCTGGCGGAGGCGCATGAGCACCTTGTCGATGGACTCGCTGCCGGGATTGGTGTCCGTGTCCTGATATTTGGTAAGCAGATCGTGGAAGGCCTCAAGCTGCATCTGCCAGATCAGCGCTGCGTCCTGCTCTGAGGCGCGTATAAGCGTCAGCTCCAAGGGATGTCCCTCCTTTGGTGTCAGTCAAAACCCGCCCATGTGCGAGATCGTCTCCGAGGCCACCCGCGAGCCCTCGTCCATCGCGGCAATGATATCCCCGTCCTTCACATAGGCGCAGATGAAGCCAGCGTGATAGCTGTCGCCGCAGCCCGTGGTATCGATGACCTCCTGCACGGGAACGGCCTGCACACGGTATTCCTGCCCATGATGGTAGGTGACGCTCCCTGCGGCCGCCAGGGTCACGTTGAACAGCGCGTCATATTTCTCCGACCATGCCCTGGCAATGGGCAGCACCTCGTTGCTGCCGCTGATGAGGAAGAAATCCACGTAGGGTAAAACGGATTCCATGCGCTCAAAATCGCGATCGATATCGAAATCAACCGCCAACTTGAACTGCCCTGCCTTTTTGAGATTCAGCACCTCCTGAAAATTCGGGCTGTAATAGGTGCAGAACACCACGTCGGCAGCGTGGATGGCGCCCTCGTCCTCCTCTGTGAGGCGGTAGGCAGCGAATACGCCGCCCTGCCAGGAGTCTGGCTTGAAGTAGCGATCACCCTCTGGGGTATGGTAAATGCGATGGGTCGCCGTTGCCGCATCGGGGATGACATGGACGCTGTCGTGGTTGATCCGTCTTGCGCAGATGATCTCCAGGATGGCCTGTCCCGGCTCGTCGTCGCCGATGGCCCCCAGGAGCCGTACGTCCATGTGGGGATAGCGGCAGGCAATGCAGGCAAAGTTCAGAGCCTCGCCGCCGGGGAGGATTTCGCCCGTTGCATCGAAAATGTCGGCGCAGAGCGTGGGCATGCACAGTATGCTCGTCATGGCGGCCTCCATTTATGCGTTGGTCACGATGCTCTCCAGCACGTCCACCATCTTTTCCATCGCCTGGGTGGTGATCAGCTCCTTGCGGCCGTGGAAGTTGTAGCCGCCGGTGGAGAGATTGGGGCAGAGCAGGCCCATGTAGGACAAACGCGCGCCGTCCGTGCCGCCGCGGATGGGCGTGATGAGGGGCTCCACGCCGCAGGCTCTGAAGGCCGCGCTGGCTTTGTCCACGATATCCATGCGGGGTTCCAGCATCTCCTTCATGTTGCGGTAGCTGTCACGCACATCGCAGGTAAAGGTATCCGCGCCATACTTCGCATTCAGATAATCCGTGATGCGCCGGACGGTTGCCTTGCGCTCGTCGAACTTCTGCGCGTCGTGATCGCGGATGATGTAGCTCAGGGTGGTCTGTTCCTCATCGCCCTCCATGTGCATCAGGTGGTAGAAGCCCTCGTAGCCCTCGGTGTGGGCGGGCGTTTCGGCAGGGGGCAGGAGGCTGTTCCATTCCATACCCATGAGAAGGGCGTTCTTCATCTGGTTTTTCGCGCTGCCTGGGTGGATGTTCACGCCCTTCACCGTCACCACGCAGGAGGCGGCGTTGAAGTTCTCGTATTCCAGCTCGCCCAACGCACCGCCGTCCACGGTGTAGGCGTAGTCTGCGCTAAAACCCGCCACGTCGAACAGATCCGCGCCGCGCCCGATTTCCTCATCCGGTGTGAAGCCGATGCACACCGTGCAGTGCTCCGGCGCGTCGGGCGCCATCAGGCGTTGGGCAAGGGTCATGATCTCCGCCACGCCCGCCTTGTCATCTGCGCCCAGGACGCTGTCGCCGCTGGTGACGATCAGCTCCTGACCTGCAAGGCCGGGCAGGAAGTCAAAGCCGTCAATCACCACGCCATTTCGGAGGGTGATGGCCTTGCCGTCATAGTCCGGGATGCACACGGGTTTGGTGGGGCCCTTTACACCGTCGGAGGTGTCCATATGAGCAATGAGGCCGACTCGCGCCGGGTGATTGCCCTTGGCAGGAATGGTGGCGTAGACATAGCCGTGCCCGTCCACGCGGGCGTCAGCGATGCCCATGGCCTTCAGCTCGGCCACCAGCATTTGGGCCAGCACCAGCTGGTTTGGGCTGGAAGGGCAGCTTTCACACGCAGCGTCGGAGGTGGTTTCGATCTGCACGTAGCGCAGGAATTTCTCTTTGACGGTCATGAGGAACACTCCTTTATTTCAGATTGACGAGGTACATGGTTTCATCCAGCAGCGGCTTGCCCGTGGCAAGGGGACGCAGCATTTCGTCCGCCCAGCGGGTCAGGCGCGGCGCGAACCAGGGCTCCTTCGGCCAGGTATCCGCATGGAAGACCAGCGCCTCCAGCAGCCCCAGCGCGAGGCCTGCATCCAGCAGGGGCAGATCGATGCGTCCGCCCGCGCTGATATAGCCCTCTGCAACAGCCTGCCGCTGTGCCTGAGAGCTGATGTTGCCCATGAGGATGCCCAGGTCATGCATCGGGTGACCGAGGCCGAGGAGCGAGAAATCGATGGGCGCGGGGCCGTCGGGCGTCAGGAGCAGATTGGAAGGCGACAGGTCGGCATGGATGGGAATCAGGGCGCCGGAAGCGGCTTGCAGGCGCGAGCTGATGACCTGTGCCGCCTTGATGGCAGCAGCGATCTCGCCGGAGTCCAGCTGATACCGCTGACCCATGGCCTGCAGCGCGGCGCTCAGCTGATGAATGTGGGCATCGCCGTATCTGCGCAGGGATGCATGATGGAATCCCTCCGACGCCTGATGCAGCCGGAAGACGAGTGTACCTGCCTGGAACAGGAACTCAGGGGTCAAGTCCTCCTTATGCAGGCTGTGACCCTCCAGCCAGGTCAAAAGTGTCGCCATGGTGCCGTCAGGGAGGATGGCCTGTGCCATAGGGCGCTGCACTGGCATGCCCTTGTCGGCCAGGTGGCGCAGGAAGGCCAGCTCCGCCCGGTGCGTATTCGGGTTATGATCGGCGTGTATGCCCTCCGCCGCCTTGTGGATGCGCAGCAGGTACTTTCCATCCACCCGGAAGGTGAGGTTCTCGTTATGCTGGAGGAATGCGGCCTCGGCGCCGGTCAGCCCAAAAGCGGCCAGCGCCCCGCGCACTAGATCGCTCATAGCCTGCTCCTTTCGATGGCGGCCAGCGCTGCAACGATGCCGTCCACCGCTGCCGACACGATGCCGCCTGCGTAGCCCGCACCCTCGCCCACGGGGAAGAGCCCGTCGAGGCCATCCGCCATCAGGGTCGTGCGGTCACGGTTCAGCCGAACGGGGGAAGAGGAGCGCGTCTCCACGCCGGTGAGCACCGCATCCGGATGGGCGAAGCCGTGCAGCTGCCCGTCCATGCGGCGAATGCCGAATTTCAGATCCTCGATGATAAAGTCCGGCAGGCAGGAACGCAGATCAGCGGGGGTCACGCCGGGCTGATAGGTGGGGAGAACCTCGCCAAGGCGCGAGGTGGCACGGCCTGCCAGCAGATCCTCCACGCGCTGCACGGGGGCCTTGTAGCTTCCGCCGCCCAGACGATAGGCCGCCTGCTCGATGCTGCGCTGCCACACAAAGCCGGCCAGGGGATGATCGTCACCAAAGTCCTCCGGACGCACGCCCACCAGCAGCGCTGCGTTGGCGTTGCGGCCTGCCCGGGCGTGGTAGCTCATGCCGTTGACGCACAGCCCGCCCTCCTGGCTTGCCGCCGCGATCACCTCGCCGCCCGGGCACATGCAAAAGGTGTAGGTGCCGCGCCCGTCCGGGGTGTGGACGGCCAGCTTGTAGTCCGCCGCCCCCAGCGCCGGATGCTGCCAGGCCGGGCCATACTGGGCCTTGCTGATGAGGCTTTGCGGATGCTCGATGCGCACGCCCATGGCAAAGGGCTTCTGCACCATCATCACGCCCTGATTGAACAGGGTCTGCATGGTGTCCCGGGCGCTGTGGCCGATAGCCAGCAGTACGCTGCCCGTGAGGATATCGCCCGCCTGTCCGTGATGCAGAATCGTCACGCCTTCCACATGCTGGCCGCGGGTGATCAGCCCGGTCACCTTCGTCTCAAACATCACCTGACCGCCCAGGCTGATGATCTCATTGCGGATGGAGGCCACCACGCCCTTGAGCCTGTCGGTGCCGATGTGGGGTTTGGCAAGGTAGAGGATATCCTCTGGTGCGCCGTGATCGACGAAGGTCTTGAGCACTGTGCGGATGTAGGGGGATTTCGTCCCCGTGGTCAGCTTGCCGTCAGAAAATGCACCTGCGCCGCCTTCGCCGAACTGCACGTTGCTCTCCGGGTCGAGGTTGCCGCCGGATTGCATGGCGGCCACATCCTGCGTGCGGATGTCAACAGGCTTGCCGCGCTCAATGAGGATGGGATTTGCGCCCGATCGTGCCAGTGTCAGCGCAGCAAACAGGCCCGCAGGCCCTGCGCCCACCACCACCGGAGGCCGCGCAAAGGCAGGTTTGGCCAAAACAGGCGGCGCAGGCGGCGTGCAGCGGCTGGCAATGCCGGGTCTGAGGCGCTTCATGACCGCATCCTCATTCCGCAGCTTCACATCCACAGAGGCAACAAAATGCACGTCCGCCTTATCGCGCGCATCCACGGAGCGCTTGCTCAGCGTCACAGAGATCAGCTGATCTGCCGGGATGCGCAGCTTTTTCAGCACGAGGCTGACGAGGGTTTCCTGTGTATACCCAAGGGGCAGGGAAAGGTTATCAAGTCGAAGCATAACGACCTCTTATAAGCGTTGGTCTCGTTGCAAGATGGCGCCGTGGCCGGGCAGGATCAGCCAGCTCTCGCCATCCAGCCTGTCTTTGAGCGCACGCAGGATGGCGTGATATTTCACGCTGTCCTGATTGACGCTGCGGGCCAGATAGGGCGCAAGGCGGTTGAATTCCCGCTGCGGCTTGGTGCAATCGTGAATGTTGATGTAATCATCACCCGTGATGGCGATGCGGTGGATTTCATCCAGCAGCATCGTTTCTCCCGGAACGTGGCCGCCGTTGCCCTGCAGGACGGTCATGCGCATATCGCCAAAGCAGAAGCTGCCGACGGTGCTCAGGGGCTCGGTGTCATCGCCCTTCTCCTGATCAAGGATGCACAGGCTGGCCAGCCGTGGCGGGAGGTAATCCGTGATGAGCTTGGACAGGCGGTAGTAGGGCAACATGTTCTGGTTTTCCTCCCGGGGAGAGGGAAGGCCCAGATGCTCGCTGGCGAAGCAGTCCGCTGTGCGCTGGGTGCACCAGATGGTGTCAAAGTGCTGGCAGATGCCCGTGTGGTCGGAATCAGAGTGGGTCAGCAGCATTTCGCGCCTGCGGCTGTCAAAGCCCTCAAAAAGCGTCCGCAGCAGCTGCATGGTCAGCTTCTCATAGCAGGTGAAGCCACCGTCTATCACCAGCAGCGCGCCGGTTTCGCCATCCTCCAGAACGGTGATGTTGCTGCCGCAGGGCGGCTCGATCACCGCGCAGCTGACGCGCTCCGTCAGCGCCTGACGGCTGATGCGGCAATCGTAGGCCGCGCCGCCATGATCCGCCACGAAATGTGCAAAGCGGCTCACGTACTCAAAGGTCTTCGAGTGCGGCTCGCCTTTTTCATCCAACTGCTGCATGACGAGGTTGGCATAGTAGATGAATTCGCTGGTCTGCTCCTGGGAAAGGCCAAGGAGCGTGCGCATCTCGTCCGCCAGCGTCAGGTAGAAGACGGTGTTATCCAGCTTCTTTTCGCCCGCGTCATAGGAGAGGATGCGCACCGGGCATAGGGCGGACAGCTCGCTCAGCAGCGTGTCGATCACGCCGGGGTCTTCGATGTAAAGCCCCATCTTGAGCGCCACGCGCTCGCCTTTGGCTGACTGGCAGGACAGATAGGAGATGTTGATATGGTGCCTTCCCAGCACCTCCAGGACAGGGATGGTCGCGCCGGGCTCGTCAGGGAGGTCGAATTCCATCAGCACCACCTTAACGCAGTTATCCGTGTGCAGGAAGCCTGCCTCCGCCAGCTCCGCCTCGATGGCGGACAGCGCCGCCTCATCGCCCTCCACGTCCAGAAAGAGCATGTGCGCGTCCACCGCCTTGTTGTAGCTGGCGCGCACCATGTTGCCCCCATGGGCAAGGATGCTGCGGCTCGCCTGCAGGAACGCGCCGGATTTATCGGGCATGTTGGTCATGAACGAACGCTTCACCAGCGGCCTCCCTTCCGGTCACAGTTCCAGACGGAATGTGACCGCATCGTACTTTTCGCCGCGCACCGCGCAAAAGGAAATGTCATCGCACAAACAATTCCGGCCATCGCTGCCCAGCGCAGTCCTGCCAGGCGGCGTAGGCGGCCTCCCAGGTATCCCTGGCAAAAGGACGACGCTCGTCGCCGGTACGCCGGGCATATTCGTCCGCACAGGTCAGGAAGAAGTACACCTTCTCCCGGCAGGTGTGCCATTCGGAGAAGATGACCTCGCTCCATATCCGGGCGTTTTGGTACTGTCCGGTGGTCTTCACCTGCGCAATGAGCGCCTCCACGTCATAGGGGATGCGGCGCTCCTCCACGGAGATTACGCCATCCTCGATGGTCAAAAGCGTGTAAGCGGCGCAAAAATCTCCGCAGTCCAGCGGCAGCCCGCAGGAGCCGGGATTGATCAGCCAACGCCCGTCAAAGCACCCATGGCTCTGGATGTGGTTGTGGCCGAAGATGTATATGCCCTGTTGAAGCGTAGCCAAGCAGGCGCAGAAACGCTCATCCTGTGCCAGGGTGTGCCGGAAGTCATCCAGTAGCGCCTCCCGGGAGACAGCCCCCTCCGGATACCGGGCGGGAAGGGCGCTGGTGCGGAAGTGCTCGTGAAGCGTCTTGCCCACGAAGGCCTCGGAGGAGTGCGCCATACGGATCGTCACGCCCTGGCAGTCCAAGGCGATCTCCTCCGGCAGCGCGTCCAGCCAGGCGCGGTTATCCGGCGAGATGGCCCTGGCGCACCAGCGGGAGACCTCGAACTGCCCGTCGTCGCCATCAGGTGCATCCAGATGGTCCTCATCGTTGCCGCGGATGCAGCGTGCGCCCGGGATGGAACGAATCAGCCCGATAACCTCGTTGGCCCAGGGGGCGCTGATGCAGTAATCGCCTGCAAACAGATACCCGTCTGCGCCGTGGGCCCTGGCGTCCGCCAGCACCAGCTGCAGGGAGGGCGCGTTGCCGTGGATATCTGAAATAATCGCGTATGTCATCTGTCAGTCCTCGTGCCACTTCACGCTTTCCGGGAGGCTAAAGGCCTCCTCGGGGTAGTATACCTTTGTCAGTTCGAGCCCCTGCGGCGGCGCCGTCACGCCCAGGGAGAGGCGATTGCGCGTCTCGAAGGCCTCGGCGAAGGCATTGACGCTCCGCCGGTGATGGCCGATTTCGATCAGCGTTCCGGCGATGATGCGCACCATATTGTACAGGAAGGCATCGCCCTCAATGGTCAGGATGATCTCATCGCCCAGCGACTGCAGCTTCACGCTGCGGATGGTGCGCACGGTGGTCTTCGCCGTGCCGCCGGCGGCTTGATAGGCAGCAAAGTCATGCTTGCCCAGCAGCTGCGCGGCAGCCTCCCGCATGGGAGCAAGGTCAAGGGGCAGAGGGACATGCACATGGGTGTTGCGGCGGATGGCGCTGGCGTGGCGGCTGTTGACGATGCGGTAGGTATACCGCTTGCCGCTGGTCATGAAGCGCGCATGGAATTCCGGCGGAACCTCGCGGCCTGAGTGCACGCGGATATCCCTGGGCAGCATGGTGTTGAGCACAAAGGGGAACTTCTCCGGCGGGATGGAACTCTCCGTGTCAAAGTGCACGGCCTGCCCCAGGGCATGAACGCCCGCGTCCGTCCGGGAGGCGCCGGTCACGACGATGCGCTCCTTCGCGGCCCTTTGCAGCGTTTCCTCCAGCACCTGCTGCACAGCCAGACCATTGATTTGCCGTTGCCAGCCGGAATAATTTGTGCCGTCATATTCGACGGTCAGCAGGATGCGCTTCATGCCAACAGCCCCTTCACAGCCGCCAGCAATGCCGGCACGGCAATGCCCTCCAGCACGATCAGTGCCACCAGCGCCGCCACGCCAGCCGCGGCATACCAGTCGTTCTTTGTGATCTTCAAAACCCGCAGACGGGTACGGTTCTCGCCGCCATGATAGCAGCGAGATTCCATAGCCATGGCAAGATCGCCCGCCCGCCGGAATGCGCTGACGAACAGCGGCACCAGTAGCGGCACCATCGCCCTGGCGCGCGCCAGCAGATTGCCGGACTCAAAGTCCGCGCCGCGGGCCATCTGCGCCTTCATGATCTTGTCGGCCTCTTCCATCAGAGTCGGGATGAAGCGCAGGGCGATGGACATCATCATCGCCAGCTCATGGGCGGGGAAGTGCAGCTTCTTCAAGGGGGAGAGCAGCATCTCGATGCCGTCGGAGAGCGCGATGGGGGAGGTAGTGAGGGTCATCAGCGAGGTGCCCAGTACCAGGAACACCAGCCGCAGGGAGTAGTGTACCGCCTGGGACAGGCCCTCCATGGTGATCTTGATGAAGCCCCATTCGATAAGCAAGGTGGTGCCGCTGTTGAAAAACAGATTCAGCAGGAAGGTGAGGATCAGGATGAAACGCAGGGGCTTTATGCCCTTGCGGAGCATCTGGAATGGGATTTTCGCAAGCCTTGACACCAGATATACAAAGCCCAGCACCAGCGCATAGCCCACCAGTGTCCTGACCATGAAGACGGCGATGATCATCGCCACCGTCAGCAGGATCTTCGTGCGGGGATCAAGCCGGTGCACCCAACTGTCCACGGGATAATACTGACCCATGGTGATATTCTTCATCATCAGCGGCCCGCCTCCTTCCAAAGGCGCAGGAGCTGCGCGTGGAGCTCCTCCTGCGTGTAGAGGTCGTCGGGGAGGTCAAGCCCCTTCTCACGGAGCGCACGGCATAGCTGCGCTGCCTCCGGTACGCCAAGACCGACGCTTTGCATCATATCCGCCTGGGCAAAGATGGCGCGGGGCGTATCGCTGGCGACCACGGTACCCTTGCTCATGACGATCATGCGTGTGGCGAGGCGGGCGCAGTCGTCCATGGAGTGGCTGACCATCACCACGGTTACACCGCCCTCACGGTGGAGGTCCTGAATCATGCCAAGGATGCGGTCACGTCCCTTGGGGTCAAGGCCTGCAGTGGGCTCGTCCAGGATGAGGTAGCTGGGCTCCATCGCCAGTACACCTGCGATGGCCACGCGGCGCATCTGTCCGCCGGAGAGCTCAAAGGGGCTGCGCTCGGCGTACTTGTCATAGTCCAGGTGCACATGTGCCATGGCGCGGCGAACACGGCGGTCGATCTCCTCTGTGCTCAGGCCCTGATTCTTCGGGCCAAAGGCGATGTCCTTGGCCACCGTTTCCTCAAACAGCTGATATTCGGGATACTGAAACACCAGCCCGACCTTCTGTCGGATGAGGCGCTTGTTGACGCCCTCGCCGTTCATGTCCTCGCCATCGACAAGGATCTGCCCGGCAGTGGGCTTGAGCAGCCCGTTCAGGTGCTGCACCAGCGTCGATTTGCCGCTGCCCGTGTGGCCCACGACGCACACGAATTCGCCGTCCTCGATGGTGAGGTTCACATCGCGGATGGCGGTGGACTGGAACGCACTGCCCTCGGAGTAGGTGTGCGTGAGGTCTTTTACTTGGATGGGCATAAGAGCTTGCACACCTCCTTAGCCATTTCGTCTACGGTCAGGATGCCCGCAGGGAGGGGCATGCCGTCCCGGCGCAGATCCTGCGAAAGATCCGTCATGTGGGGTACGTCCAGATGCATTTCGCGCAGGGTATCGACCTGCTCAAACACCTCGCGGGGGGTGCCGGTGAGGGCCACGCTGCCGCGATTCATCACTACGATGCGGTCTGCCTGGGCGGCCTCCTCCATGTAGTGGGTGATCCACACGACGGTGATGCCCTTGTCGCGGTTGAGGCGCCGGATGGTCTTGAGCACCTCCGCGCGTCCGGAGGGATCCAGCATGGCGGTGGCCTCGTCAGCGATGATGACGCTGGGCTGCATGGCCAATATGCCCGCAATGGCCACGCGCTGCTTCTGTCCGCCGGAGAGCATATGGGGTGCGGATTGGGCAAAGTCCGTCATGCGCACAGCGGCGAGGGCCTCATCGATGCGCCTGACCATCTCATCGTGGGGTACGCCCAGGTTTTCCAGCCCGAAGGCCACATCCTCCCGCACCACCGTCGCCACGATCTGGTTGTCAGGGTTCTGGAAGATCATGCCTGCCTGCTGGCGGATGTTCCACAGCTGATCCTCATCACGGGTGTCCAGTCCGCATACGGTGACGCAGCCCTCGCTGGGCAGATACAGGGCATTGAGCAGCTTGGCCAGGGTGGATTTGCCCGACCCGTTATGCCCCAGCACAGCCACGAATTCCCCCCTGCCCACGTCCATCGAGACGCCGGTCAGCGCAGGCTCCGCAGCCTCCTCGTAGGTGAAGGAAACGTCCTTCACGGAAATGATCGTATCGTTCATCAGGAATGCTCCTTATCAAGGGGATAATAGTCCACCCTGTATCATACCACACACGACAGCTTGCTGCAAGACTTCCATATAAAATCGCGAAAAAAAGCACCGGCGCCGTGAGCAGCGTCGGTGCATGTGGTATTGGTTATTTCAACTCTACATCCCAGCCGGCAAGGTACTTGAGCAGCAGCAGCGCATCGCGCATGTTGACTGTGCCGTCGCCGTTGACGTCAGAGGCCTC
>JAFUOR010000067.1 GCA_017481825.1 Clostridia bacterium | reverse complement strand
CTGACTTGGAATCATTCGATCCTGCGTTCTTCGCTGCCTTTACCAACAAAATCAATCTTCGTCCGCGCAAATGCCTCGGCTGGAGATCTCCCTTTGAAGTTTTCTTCAATCAGCTGTTGCACTTGACTTGACAATTCAAGACATAAAAAACACCATGAAGGCAGGACATGCCTGCAGCCCCATGAGAAACACCCTCCGCGGCTTTGGGCGGAGGGTGCTGGTGTCACTTTTGCTTGGCGGCTGCCTCAAAGAGACGCTCAATCAGTCTGTTGCTGATAAAGGGCAGAATGTCGTTGATGGACTGTCCGCTGCGCAGGCGGGTCAGGGCGATATCGTCCAGTGTCTGCGTGTTCAGGAAGGGTGCCAGCGATGCAATCCCCTCGCCCCTGTCCGTGAGCTCGCGGGCGAGCTGCTCCAGCAGGGGAGCGCTCATGAAGGGTGCCAGCTCGATGAAGCCGCGTCCGGCCTCCATGCGGGCTTTGGCAATATCATCGACGGCCCTGGTGCTCATGAAGGGGGCGAGGCTGACGGTGGGAAGCCCCTGAGCCTCCATATCCCGGGCGATGGATTCCACCATCGCGGTGCTGGCGAAGGGCGCGAAGGCAGTAATGGACTGCCCATATTTGGCACGCTGGCGGATGAGGGCGTCCACCTTCTCCGTGCGCATGAAGGGCAGCAGCGCCGTCATGTCCGGCAGGTTCTCCGGCAGCTTTTCGGGGAGGAAGGACTCTGCGTCGCCAGGCATGCCATCCGCATGCTGCAGGCCCATCAGCCGGTCAGTGATGTGCTCCATCTGGTCAGGCTGGAGCAGGGGCGCGGCCTCAGCGGCCTCCTCCACGGTGAGAGGCGTTTGCGCCATATATTCCTCCAGCTTGCCCTTCGCTGCCATTTTCACCAGGGGAATCTCGCGGCCCAGCAGCTCGTCGATGGTGACGCCGAAGAATTCCGACAGCGCCGGCAGTTTGGCAATGTCGGGCATCGACTGGCCCCGCTCCCAGTTGCTCACAGCCTGGAAGCTCACGTTCATCTCGTCCGCCAGCTGCATTTGCGTCATGTTGCGCTCCCGGCGCAGCCTGGAAATGGTCTGCCCGATGTAGTGCATGTCAAAATTCATGGGAATGTCTCCTTTATATGTGGAATAGATCGTCATGATAGCTCTCCCTTGCATATTGATCACCGGTGTGCCTCTATCATAGCGAAGATCGGGCGCTTTGTCCATCAAGCGGTGATTGAATTGGGAGAATTCAAGCGGGATTTGATGAAAAATACTCAAACAGGTTAACAAAAAGTCTGATACAAGATTCGCAAAAACCGTTTACAAACAGCCTCCGCTGTGGTAACATCCCACGTGTATGCGTGCAACATACAAGATTTGCTATATTGGAGGTATCGCAGTATGAAAACAAAAAAGCGCTTTGGTATTGTGAAGAAGCTGTTCCTGGTGCTGCTGGTGATCATCCTGGCAGTGGTGGGTGCAGTGTATGCAACCTGGCATCACGAGATTGCCACCGCTCTGTCCTTCCGCAAGATCATCGACCGCAACGACGATCATCAGGATGGCTCTGTCTATCGCATGGATGTATCCGGCGGCTTCTATTTTGAAGAGTTCCTTGCCGAGGGCGGCGCGAAGAGCGACAGCGAGCTGATCGGCTTTATCACCGGCAAGCTGACCAAGGGCCTGATCGACATGGGCATGTCCGCCCCGGAGATCGGCTGCTCCTCCTTCACCGCCACTGCGGAGGATGGCGACCGCCTCTTTGGCCGCAATTATGACTTCTCCAAGACCAATACAGCCATTGTTTATACCAACCCCGGCAACGGACGCCATGCATCCTATTCCACGGTGGATCTGCAATTCCTGGGCATGGACGAAAACAGCGATGTGACAGAGCTGATGGACATCATCACCTGCCTTGCCGCGCCCTATGCACCGCTGGACGGCATCAATGATGCGGGCGTGGCCTGCGGCATCTACATGACCTATCAGGGCGGCGATGCGGTGACGGCGACCCATCAGAATACCGACAAGCCTGATCTGACCTCCACCACCATGCTGCGCCTGATCCTGGATTATGCCGACAGCGCCCAGGAGGCCGTCGAGCTGATTCAGCAGTATGACTTCCACGATTCGGCCAACACGTCCTTCCACTACATGGTGGCGGACAGCACCGGTCGCAGCGCCATTCTGGAGTGGGTTCCCGCCGAGGGCGTGACCGACGCAAACGACACCGACGGCGCCGCGCGTACCCTCAACGTCATCTGGAATGACGTCGACCCGCTCTCCGGCGCGACGGACTGGCAGTACATCACGAATTTCATCATCACCCCCGGCTACTATGCTGCGGGCGACTGGCAGCCCGGCCTTGACCGCTATGAGCATCTGGGCAAGCGCCTTGCTGAAATCAATGGCCATCTGGCCGATGACGAGGCGGCGATGTCCCTGCTTGCCGAGGTTGGCCGCCGCACCTGGAATAACGATGACGGCAACGGCTGCACGGTGCACAGCGCCGTGTACAACCTGACGGACAAGACCATGCTGTGGGTTGCCAACGAGCACTATGGCGAGGAGAGCCATACCATCAGGCTGAGCTTTGAATAAGATATTCAGAAAGGTTCCGGACTGAATTCCGGAACTTTTTCTTTTTCACGACACATTTTCCAAAGAAGTGCGACTAACGGGTGAAGGAATTCGATTCTTCACGGAGAAATACCCCCGAAACTGAGAAAAAGCAATAGAGGAGGCGTGTTCATGAAAAAGATGCTGCGATGGACGGCCCTGCTGCTGGTGCTGTGCCTGCTGCCCGCATGCGCGATGGCGGAGGAAGCATCCGGTGTGGTGATTCAGGGGCTGGCCGCTGCTGGCGGCACGGTGTATGTTCTCGATGGCGGCCAGGTGCATGAATGGCATGCCGGTACGGGCATGTCCGGAACGCCCCTTGCCTCCGGTGTGACGCTTATCGCCGGGACGGAGGATATGCTGTACGCCATGTCCGGGAAAACGCTGTGCCGGATCTCCGGCAGCGAAATGGAGAGCGTCATCACCGTCGAGGACATGAAGGGGACGCTGCCAGGTGATTTGGCCATCATCGGAGACGCGGCCTACATCCTCAACTTTGAAGACACGGACAATCTTCTGCGTACCCGCACCCTTTACGAGGTGAACATGAAATCCGGTCAGGTGCGCATGGTCAGGCAGATGCCGCTGCTGGAGATCGAGGCGGCAGGAGAGATGCTTCTGGGCCTCACGCCGGAGGATGAGGGCGCCGCGCTGGCGATCATCGACCCCCAGAGGCTGCAGATCGCTTCCACCATCCCCCTGGAGGAGGATCGCCCCGGCGGCCTGGCCTGGGATGGAAGCTGCGCTTACATCGCGGGCGATACCCGCTTAAAGCGCGTCGATCTGTCCAGCGGGAGGGTGGAGGTCGCCGACTGGCTGAGCCTGGACAGCCATGGCCGTCAGAGGGACGTCTCGGCTTTGCCGGCGCTGGTCAGCGGCGGCGCCTACCTTTATGCCGACAGCGAAAAGGGGATTGTGAGCGCCAGCACCGATCCGTCCGCCAAGGCAGAACGTCCGCTGCGCATTGCCATGTATGACACGCCCGCCGAGCTCCAGGGCTTTACCAGAGCCCACCCGGATATTCCGGTGGAGATCATCAGCTCTGCGGCAAGTATGGAGGTATCCGAGCTCACCCAGCAGATGCTCACCGGCGACGATCAGTCGGCAGACATTTACATGGTGAGCATGAATAGCCTCTACAAGGCCCTGCGCGACAAGGGCTACTGCATTGACCTGTCCCAAAGCGAGATCATCGCCAAGACCATCGGAAGCTTCTATCCCAACATGACCAGCCAGCTCTACCGGGAGGACGGCGCGCTGGTGGCCTTCCCGGCGGACATCAACATCTGCGACTGGGGTTATTACCCCGCCGCCCTGGAGGAACTGGGCATGACGGAGGAGGATCTTCCCTCCAATTACATGGAGCTGATGGACATGATCGCCTCCTGGCCCGAGGATGCGGAGATCCATTTGTTCGATGGCGCGGTCAACCGCTTTATCCTGTTTGTCAAGATCCGCTACGATCAGCGCGGACGGTGCGCCGCGGCGGGCATTCCGCTGACCTTCGATACGCCTGCATTCCGCCAGCTGCTCCAGCGCCTGGACGAGATATCGCCGATTCTGGAGGAGCGCTTTGCCAAAGCGCCCGCAGTTTCCCGCAGTGCAGGCGGCGTCACCAACGCACTGCTGACCACCAACGCCCTGTGGCTGCCCGGTGACCGCTTTATGTCCGACAAGCCCCTGCTTCTGAGCAACGTGGAGGGGGAACGCCCCTGCACGGTTCTGCAGATGAATGTGTATATCATCAATCCGTACAGCCCCCTGAAGGAGGAGGCGATGACCTTCCTGGAATATGCGGCGGAAAACATGGATCAGACGATGCGCACCGCCTTTGACCCCAATTGCAACGACCCCGTTGAGGATCCCGAATACGCGCGGAACTGCGCCCGGATGCGCAAGCAGATAGCTCAGCTGGAAATGATGCTGAGCGAGGCGGAAAGCGAGGCCAGCAGGCGCAACATTCAGGACAGCATTGAGTTCATGCAGGAGGGCATCGAAATGGCGGAAACCTGGCGATGGCGGGTGAAGCCGGAGGCCATCGCGGAGTTCCGGGAGATTGCTCCCTATGTGGCGGTGGAGGTGGCCGATTTCAGCAACGACAATCTGCAAACCCTGACCGACCGCTACACTGACGGACAGATTGCCGCCGAGCAGTTCATCCGCGAAGCGGAGCGCATGCTGCAAATGGCGGCATGGGAATAACCAAAAGGCCCGGGAGGCGAAAACCTCCCGGGCTCATGCTGTTTCATCTCAGCGGACTTTGCGCACAGGCCTCAGGGCCTCGTAGATCACCGCAGCAAAGTAGAGCGACATGGCGCTGTTACAGACCCAGCATCGCCGCGCCGATGATGCCCGCGTCCGGGCCGAGCCTGGCAATCTCAATGCGGGCAAAGGGCAGGGTCTTGTACATGACCAGTCTGGCGACCTCGGCACGTACCGCGTCCAGCAGGAAATCGCCGGCCTTCGATACGCCGCCGCCCAGGGCAATGACCTCGGGATCAAGGAAGTGGATGATGTTCACGATGGTGGTGGACAGCGCTTTGACATAGTCGCCAAAGAGCTTCACGGCCAGCGCGTCGCCCTCCTTCGCGGCGTCGAAGACTACCTTGGCGTTGATCTTCATGGGATCGCCCTCAGCCTTGGTCATGATGAGGGTATCCGGATTTTCCGCTACAGCCTTGCGTGCGGCAAGGATGATCGCCGTGGCCGAGCAGTAGCGCTCCAGGCAGCCGTTGTTGCCGCAGTTGCAGTGCTCGCCGTCCATCTCGATGATCATGTGGCCGATTTCGCTGCCCACGCCGTGGAAGCCGCTCCACACCTTGCCGCCCAGCACGATGCCGCCGCCAACGCCGGTGCCAAGGGTCAAAAAGACGCTGGAGTGGGTGCCCGCGCTCACACCCGCAACGGATTCTGCCAGGCCCGCGACGGTGGCGTCATTGTCCATGTAGACGGGCTTGTCGATATGCCTGCGCATCTCCTGGGCAAAGGGCACGTCCTTCCAGCCGAGGTTGGGGCAGAAGGCGATGCGTCCCGTCCGGGGATCCACCACGCCGGGGATGCCTGCGCCCACGCTGGCCACATCATCCAGGGTGTAGCCGGACTTTGCAAGGGTATCCAGCGCGCAGTCAGCCATGGCCTTCACCTGAGTGGCGAAGGGCACGTCGGTACGGGTCACGATGCCGCCCTTTTGCAGGATAACGCCGTTTTGATCGACGATGCCGACCTGAATGCCGGTGCCGCCCACGTCAATGCCAATGTATACCATAAAGGGATGCCTCCTTTGTTTTGGAACATTCATTATATCATTCGCCAGCGCGGGGGCTTTTTCCTGCTGGCAGGGGATTTTTGACGAAGGGCAGCATCTGTGCTATCATATCATCAAAGGAGGGCTGCGCATGATGACGAATAACCGGGAGCGCTGTTTTGGTGCGCGCATGAAGTGGCGCATTGCCCTGCAGCTGGTGCTGGATGGGATGCCGTTCCTGTTTCTCCTGATCTTCGCGCTTACTATCTATGGGCTGCTGGACCCCTTGTACCACTACGCGCCCATGCAGTGGCTGGGCATCATCTGCCTGTACGGCTTCACCTACGGAAGCGTGCCGGTGTTCATTCTGGCGGTGTGGCTGCGGCACCGTGCAGCAGTTGACTTTGCGTGCTATCCCATGTGGAAGAGGACTTCGACCACCCTCAGGGTGCTCAGCGGCGTAGCCCTGTGCCCGTCCCTGATCTGGCTTTTCATCGTTCTGTTTTCTTAAAAAGAAGAACCGGAAGCGTGCGCTCCGGCTCTTGCTGTTTTTACTTGTCCTGCTGGCTGCGCTTCATGATCATCTCCTGCATGCGCTTGTCCAGCTCCTTGGCGGCGGAATAGCCCAGGCGCTTGAGGGAAAGGTTGCGTGCCGCCACCTCGATGATGATGGCGAGGTTGCGTCCGGGGCGTACAGGCAGCGTCTGGCTGGGCACCTTCACGCCCAGGATGGTGGTGTACTCTTCGTGCAGGCCGAGGCGGTCGTAGGCCTTGCCGGAGACCCACTGCTCCATGTTCATCACCAGATCGATGGAGCGGCTCTGGGCCACGGCGGACACGCCGTACATCGTGCGGATATCGATGATGCCGATACCGCGGATCTCCATGAAGTGGCGCACCATCTCAGGGCATTCGCCCACCAGGCGGGTGTCCGACACGCGGCAGATATCCACCACATCGTCAGCAACCAGCTGATGCCCACGACGGATCAGCTCCAGGGCAGCCTCCGACTTGCCCACGCCGCTCTCGCCCGTCAGCAGCACGCCGATGCCATCCACCGAGACCAGCACGCCGTGACGCGTCACGCGGGGCGCCAGGCAGCGGTTCAGGTAGTTGATGGCGGTGAAGGTCAGCTTGGTGGTCACCATGTCCGTCTGGTACACAGCAATGTCACGGGCGGCGGCGGCCTTGAGAAGATCCTCCGGGGCGCGCATGCCGCGGCAGATGATGACGCAGGGAATGTCAAAGGAGAAGTATTTTTTCAGCATCGCGCGGCGGGCCTTGGGCTCGAGGTTCTCCAGGTAGGTCATCTCGACCTTGCCGATCACCTGCGGGCGCTCGAAGGCGAAATACTCATAGAAGCCGCAGAACTGCATGCCGGGGCGGTTCAGATCCGCCGTGCGGATGTCCCACTCCTTGCGGGTGGAGGGAGAAAGCTCCGTGAGTTCAAGGGCTTTGGCGAAATCGGCAGCCTGAATCATATGCATGAACCTCCGCTGAGTATCATTTCGTCGATGTAGCGTGCCACGCCGTCCTCGTCATTGGTGCGGCACTGGGGGAAGCCGAAGGCCTTCACGTCCTCCCGGGCGTTGCGCATGGCGACGCCTGTTCCGGCGGCCTCAAGCATGGACACGTCGTTGAGGCTGTCGCCAAAGGCAAGCAGCTCGTCCATGCGGAAGCCCAGGTGCCTGGCACACCAGCGAAGACCATTGCCCTTGGTGGCCAGCTTGGGGTTGCACTCCAGAAAATAGGGCTTGGAGCAGGTCAGGGAAACCCGGTCGCCGAAATGCGCCTGGGCTTCCTGGAGAAGCACCGCGATGCGTTCGGGATCATCCATCATGAGGATCTTGGTCACGGGCTTTTGAATGAAAGTTGTCAGATCGCCCACATATTCTCCCGGCAGGGAGGACATTTTGGCATAGCTGGCAGCCCATTGGTTTTCAACCGTGTAGAAAAAGCGATCCACCGCATAGGTCTGGCAGTAGATGCCGCGCTCCCTGGCGAATTGCGCCACCTCGTGGGCTTGCTCAACGCTCAGCAGCTCCTGCATCAGCAGCTGCCGCTCCGGCGACCAGACCTCCGATCCGTTGCAGGAGAGGAAGCAGGACGCGCAGCCGATGCGCTGCACCGTTGCCCACATGCTGTCGCGGGTGCGCCCGGAGGCCGGAATGATGTGGATGCCCCGCTGCGCTGCGCGGTGGAGCACCTCCACTGTGTAATCCGAGACAGTGGCGTCCGAGCGCAGGAGCGTGTCATCCAGGTCGAAGGCGATGGCCTTTACTTGCATAGCTGTCCTCCTTGGAAGGGGAGTGTCTCCTGCATTATAGCAGAGTTTCGCGCAACGCGCTACTGGTTCCACAAAATTTGAGCAAAAGAGGGCAAATATTTGTTAATCACGGGGCAGGAATCGACGACCTTTCGGTAGAAATTTGTAAGCATAACAATCGTATCCAAACATCCTCGAAAGGAGTTAACGAAATATGATGGATCGCACTGAAGCGCGCCGCCAGGCCAAGGAACTGGTTGCGCAGATGACGCTGGAGGAAAAAGCCTCCCAGCTCCGCTTTGATTCTCCCGCCATCCCGCGTCTGGGCATTCCTGCCTACAACTGGTGGAATGAAGCCCTGCACGGCGTGGCCCGCGCCGGTACGGCGACGGTGTTCCCCCAGGCCATCGGCCTGGCTGCCATCTTTGACGAGGATTTCCATGAGGAGGTCGCCAAGGTCATCAGCCATGAGGCCCGCGCCAAGTACAACGGTCAGGCCGCACACGAGGATCGTGACATCTACAAGGGCCTGAGCATGTGGAGCCCCAACATCAACATCTTCCGTGATCCCCGCTGGGGCCGCGGCCATGAGACCTATGGCGAGGACCCCTATCTGACCACCCGTCTGGGCGTGCGCTTCATCAAGGGCCTGCAGGGCGATGGCAAGTACCTCAAAACCGCCGCCTGCGCCAAGCACTTTGCCGTGCATTCCGGCCCTGAGGCCATCCGCCATGAGTTTGACGCTGTCTCCACGCCCAAGGACATGTGGGAGACCTATCTGCCCGCCTTCGAGGCTGCGGTGAAAGAAGCCAATGTCGAGGCCTTCATGGGCGCGTACAACCGCGTCAATGGCGAGGCGGCCTGCGGCTCCAAGACGCTGCTGGTGGATATCCTGCGTGAGAAGTGGGGCTTTGAGGGCCATGTGACCAGCGACTGCTGGGCCATCCGCGATTTCCACACCCGTCATTTCGTGACCAGCACCGCTCCCGAATCTGCTGCGCTGGCTCTCAAGATGGGCTGCGACGTGAACTGCGGCAACACCTATCTGCACATGATGCAGGCCTACCAGGAGGGTCTGGTCACCGAGGACGATATCACCCTGAGCTGCGAGCGCATGTTCACCTCCCGTATCCTGATGGGTCTTCTGGCCGATGACTGCGAGTACGACGAGATCCCCTTCACTGACTGCGATACCGACGAGCATGACGCGCTGGCGCTGGCGGCGGCGGAGAAGTCCATGGTGCTGCTGCGCAACAACGGCGTGCTGCCGCTGGATCCTGCCAAGGTCAAGACCATCGCGGTGGTTGGCCCCAATGCTGACAGCATTCCCGCGCTGGAGGGCAACTACAACGGCATTTCCAGCCGCTATGTGACCTTCCTGGAGGGCATCCGTGCTTACGCGAAGGAGCATGGCATCCGCGTGCTGTACTCCGAGGGCGCGCATCTGTTCAAGCCCAAGGCGCAGAGCCTGGGCCTGGAAGGCGACCGCCTGGCCGAGTGCGCCATGGTGGCGGAGGCGGCTGACGTGGTCATCGCCTGCGTGGGCCTTGATGCCACCCTGGAGGGCGAAGAGGGCGATACCGGCAATGCCTTTGCTTCCGGCGACAAGCTCAACCTTGACCTGCCCGAGAGCCAGCAGAAGATGCTGGATGCCCTGGCTGCCACCGGCAAACCGCTGGTGACCGTCGTGGCGGTGGGCTCTGCGCTCAATGTGCCCCAGGGCGATGCGGAGCTGCTGGCCTGGTATCCGGGTCAGGCGGGCGGCACTGCGCTGGCGGAGATCCTCTTTGGCGAGGTGAGTCCCTCTGGCAAGCTGCCGCTGACCTTCTACCACAGCGTGGATGAGCTGCCCGAGTTCACCGATTACAACATGAAGAACCGCACCTACCGCTACTTTGAGGGTAAGGCGCTGTATCCCTTCGGCTATGGACTGAGCTACACCACCTTCGAGGTGAAGGACTGCTCCATGGACGGCGAGACCGGCTGGGTCACCGCCACGGTGGCCAACACCGGCAAGATGGACGGCGAGACCGTTGTGCAGGTGTACGTCCGCGACACCCAGAGCGCCTATGAGGTGCGCAACACTCATCTGGCCGGCTTTGCCCGCGTGGCCCTGAAGGCCGGCGAGGAGAAGCAGATCGCCATCACGCTGGATAAGAATGCCTTCACCGTCGTTAACGACGAGGGCGAGCGCATTGCCGACGGCAAGACCTTCGACGTCTACTGCGGCCTGAGCCAGCCCGACGAGCGCTCGGTGGAGCTGATGGGCGCGGCTCCGATCAAGACGACCATCACCTTTGAGTAAATCAGGCAGAATCGTGGGGGAGGATGCAGCAGCGTCCTCCCTTTTTCAGCGTGTACGCACCTGCTGCGACATTTTACAATGTTGAATGAAGCCCTTCCGGCAGGAAAAACGTCATCCCTGGTGTAATATATGTAGAAGCAACACTCTGTGGAGGTATGTACCCTTGAAGAAACTGCTGTGCCTGCTGCTTCTCCTGCTGCTGCCCGTCCTGGCGCTGGCGGAGGAGGCAGAATCCTTCATCGACGCCGATCCTCTGGAACCCCTCTACCGCGCCCGCATGTACCGCGACACGCGCATCCGCAAGGTGCAGGACATGGACAGCCGCGACTGGCTGGGCCTTGTGCCGGAGGACGCCTTTGTGGATGTCTACGAATACGGCGAGGAATGGTGCCTTTGCGGCTATGAGGGCGATGTCGGCTACCTGCCTACGGAGCGCCTCTATGAAATGTGGCAGATTGGCCCCGAGCCCCTGCCGGGCTTTGTCCCCATGGAGGGCCTTGCCATCATGATGGAAGAGGCCTTTCTCACGGTGGAGGATTACGAGGGCAATGCCGTCAAGCCCGGCGATATCATTGCCGTGATCGATCAGCAGGGCAACGTGCCCATGATGCGCAGCCAGACTAAGCTGCCGGAGGGCTCCTTCCGCTTTGAACCCTTTGTGCGAGGCAGCGAGGCCCGCCCCGGCGATGCGATCTACGGCTTCACCACCTGGTTCCCCCTGGATGAGGATGACAGCCTCATCGTGGGCCGCGTGTATAATATCGAGCTGGCAATCGAGCGCCTCAACGGCACGGTCATCTGGCCCGGCGAGGAGTTCTCCTACAACGATCTGTGCGCGCCTTACAGCTACGACAACGGCTACAAGAAGGCGCCCAACATCAGTCGTGACGGCGTGGGCGTGAGCGGCGGCGTGTGCCAGGTGAGCACGACCATCTTCCAGGCCCTGCAGGGTATGAATGTCGAATTGACCGAGTGGTATGTGCACTCCTACGCAGGCGTTCAGTACGCCAAGCGCAATCACGACTGCGCGGTGGCCACCTGGAAGGATTTCCGGTTTATCAACCATTATGATTTCCCCATTGAAATGACCGTCATGGCCCAGGATGGCGTGCTGACATGCGTCTTCCGCAAGGGCGGCGAGGAATAAGAAAAAAGGCAACGGCCAGGCTGCGGGGTGCAGCAGACCGTTGCCTTTTGTGATGGGTCAGTTCACGGCTTCCATGCGGACCAGGTAGACTTCTGCCTGCACCTCGAGGGTTGCATCAAAGCAGGTGTCATCGCAGTCCGTAGTGGGGAAGGCGAGGCGGATGCAGGGCAGGATGACCAGCTGGCCGCGCCAGAAATCCTGGGGCGAGCAGGGCATGCGCAGCGGAATGGTCAGCGTGACGGTGCTGTGCCCCGTGCGCACCCGGCCGCAGCCATCGCGCACCTGCACAACCACGGGCACAACCGCGCGGATGAGCCCCTGACGGCCTTCCATGGGCAGATGTTCCCATTCGGCCTGGCCGCTGACGGTGACGCTCAGCAGCGTGAAGGGGCCCTCGGCACAGTCGGGGAGGTCATCCACGCACAGCGTCGGATCGATGCGGCGCTGCCAGGTGCGTCCACAAGCAACGATGCGGGGGACGAGCCAGCCGCTGCAGTTCTGCCAGTCACCGGCTACCTGACCGTCGCAGCACTGCTGGCAGGAGCCGCAGCCGCACTGCCCAGGCCGGCAGGGACGATCGCCCGCCACACCGACCCAGGGCGCCCAGGGGTTGCAGGCCGGCGTGCCGTCACTGGCGACACAGCCGCACTGGCATCCACACTGGTTCCCGCATTGGGAGCCACACTGGCAGCCGCATTGATTGCCGCATTGGGAACCGCACTGGCTGCCGCATTGCGATCCGCACTGATTGCCGCAGGGACGGCCAAAGGGCGGGCGGAACGGGGGAAAATTACCGATCTGATCCTGCTGTACGCAGGGGCATGTAATGGACATGTTATCACGGTCAAACATATGATGCGCCTCCATCTGTCCTGGCTGTGGACGGTTTGGTTCCACTGCCATCCTATGCCCGGAGGCGATGGGGGTGCATGAAAAACAGGTGCCGCTTGCTTTCTTGCTGCTTGCTTCGACCATCTGCAAGGATTTCGCCTAAAGGCTCCTGAGGCAACCCGCGCGGGCTGCGGACATGAACCGCTACATGATAAATTGAAATTTACCGGCAAACTTCTTTAAGTGCCGCATACATTGGCATGAGAAGACAATTTTGTATTGGCAATGTAATAAAAAGAGTCTTCATGATTTCTGAATATTTGATTACCTAAATAGTGCATGCCTATCTTTTCCAATACTTTTCTGGATGCCAGATTTTCCTGCTGTGCCATTCCGTAAATTCCTTTGATATCAGTCGTGGCAAATGCAGCCTTGATCATATGCTTCCCCAGTTCGGTTGCATACCCCTTACCCCAATATGGTACTCCGATTTTGAATTCAATTTCAGGCTCATTTACTTGATAGGGATTTAATCCGCACAATCCAATCAACTGGTTTGCGGCTTTCTCGATCACCGCCCCATGAAAGCAGTCCAGTGTTTTAAAATTTTTGTTGATCATGAATTGGATGTATTCTTCTGTTCGCTGTTTGTCCCAGGGATGGTGCTTATCTTTTGTGTATGTATGAACCCTGGCATCAGACATGATTTTCAGTAATTCATCAACATCATTGATCGTGTACTGACGAACAGCCAATCGCTCTGTTTCAAAATATAAATACATATTTACCTCGATCAATATACGCATGCCGCAGCTGCTTTTTTTGACATCAAAACGCTCCGAATCCATATGGACTCGGAGCGTTCATGCATCAGTTCAGCGCCTCGGACTCGTTCTCGATGGTCACATCTTCCACGGAGCGGATGGCCCAGCGGGCAACGACCATGGTCAGGTTGTCACGGCCCACAGACAGGGTGAAGGTGTCGTCCTTCACGTCGGTGATGGTGCCGTAGATGCCGCCGATGGTGCAGATGCGGTCGCCGCGCTTGAGGGAGTTGAGCATTTCCTGCTCCTTCTTCTTGCGCTTGCGCTCGGGGCGGATCATCAGGAAATACATCAGGACGATCATGATGATCAGGGGAGCGGCGCTCATGACCAGGGACAGGATCGTCTGACCGACAGTCATCTCAGCAGCAACTTCGGTACCGGCAGCAGCGGCATCCTCGGCCACGGCGGTGGCGATGCCCAGCAGCTTGTTCAGCAGTTCCATAATGGGAGTCTCCTTTCAAATATCAGGGGTTGCATATCATTGTAACATACTTTTTGCCGCATCACAAGGGGAAAAATCCGCAACAGGGGCGATGCTTGCAAAAATACTGTGAACAATTTTCTTCTTCCGGGAACAATTTGCAGCTTTCAAACGTCATATTGTATGATTGAGACGCCGAAATGTATCAGTACGGCAAAAACACTTGTACTTGCAGGGCTTTGTGAGTATAATATGATTGTCGTTCGATGAATGACGTGTTTCAAAGATGATTAGGAGGTTACACATGAAGAAGCTGACTGCCCTGTTGATGGCTCTGCTGATGCTGGCCCTGCCGGTGATGAGCATGGCCGAAACCGATTTTGTTGCTGACGCCGTGGCCGCTGGCCGCCGCAGCGAAACGACCGTGAAGCTCCACGACCTGATGTCCATTGGCGAGGCGACCATCGACGCCGCCCTGGCCGATCTGCTGGCTGCCCTGAATATTACCGCCTATGAGCAGGGGGATGAGATCGGCTTTGCCGTGAAGCTTGATGATACCGACGTGTTGACCTACGCTGCGCTGACGGAGGGCGATACGGCCTATATCCAGTCCAACCTGCTGGGTGGCACCATCTCCTACACGAAGGAGGAGCTTCCTGTCCTGCTGGAGCGCCTGGTCGACATCCTCCAGGCCCTGGGTCTGCTTGATAAAGCCGCAGCTGCTGAAATGAAGGCCATTTTTGCTGAGACGGATTATACCGC
Source organism: Clostridia bacterium (assembly GCA_017481825.1). Lineage (GTDB taxonomy): Bacteria > Bacillota > Clostridia > Christensenellales > Aristaeellaceae > UBA11524. The sequence continues at coordinate 19,175 of JAFUOR010000067.1, read as the reverse complement.
TGCCGCTGCGCCCGAAATCGACCTGGAGAGCCTGAATCTGACGGCCTTTGACTGGCTGGTGACCGAACTGATGAGCAGCATGACGATTGCCGAGGTCACTCAGCAGCCCAAGAACTGCGATCCCGCCACCAGTGTGGTGACGGTGACCATCACTCCCGAGCAGATGCTCAAGGTGTTCCAGTCCACCAAGACCTTCCTCCAGGACAATCCCGAGCTGCTGACCTACCTCGAGGCCCAGTTTGCCGGCATGACCGACGAAAATGGCGACACCATCACCTTCGCTGCGCTGATGGATGAGCTGGTGGCCGAGATGGAAGCCAACAATCCCTATGGCACCACCAATGTGGCGGTGTATATGAACGACGCGGACGAGATGGTTGCCATGACCGTGGAGGGCGCTGCCGTTATCACCGAGGGCAGCGAAACCACCGAGGCGCCCTACACCATGAATTACAGCCGCCTGACCCAGAATGATGGCTATGCCCACACCGCCACCATGGTGATGGACGCCGTGAGCATGACCGTGAATGTCCTGGAGCAGGAGAACCACTGGTTCGTCGGCTTCAGCGCTGTGGATGCTCAGACGATCATCAACGTCAATGTTGACGTGACCACCTCTGAGGCGGAAGCTGCTGCGACCCTCGATGCCAAGGTGGATGTCGAGGTGACGGAGAATGAAGAGACCGTGGCCTTCGGCCTGGTGATCGACAGCGAGTCTGCCAAGGACGGTGCGGACGCCGCTTGCAAGACCGAGGTGACGGTGAACTTCATGGGCATGAACGTGATCGGCATGACCATCAACACGGTGACCGGCGAGCCCGCTGCCTCCATCAAGGATGGCACGGTCGTCGCCCCCGCAGCGATGGAGGACACGGAATTCCAGAACTGGTTTGCCGGTATTATCAACGGCCTGCAGACCTGGATCTTCAGCGTGATTCAGGCGCTGCCTGCGTCCGTGCTGGAGCTTGTGCAAAGCATGGGGTAATCCTGCAACAACAGCATATGCAGGGGAGCGTGCCATAAGCGCGCTCCCTTTTGTGACGCAAAGAAACCTCATCCGTCACCGCACAAGCGCGGTGCCACCCTGCCCAGAGCCATAAGCTCCCAGTGGCGGCAAGTCTTTAGTACCCGGTAACTCCCGTACCCCTCCGCAGGATGGAGTCGCCTCTCACTACATCAAAGGTACGCGCGCGTTGCAGGGGCGCGAAAGCAACAAGGTACATGTAGATTTCGTTCCTATTCTAAACACGCGTGCGCAACTCTAACCGAAGGCGACCAAGCAAGATCGCGAAAAAGGGGCGAAGCGCCCCTAAGCAGGGGGCAGGGACAGCGGCCCTGTCGGGGTACCAGGGGGTGGCGCCCTGGCACGCTCTTGGCAAATCCGTGATGAAACGTGAAGGAATTGCAAGGTTCACCCGTTGCAAATCGGGCATTATTGTGCTATACTATATCTTGGTATGTTTCAAACTTCTGCCCATGTGTCCGCCATGCGGCAGGTGAAGCATACGCTTTGTGCGGACGCGAAAAGGTGCGCGAAAGATGCTGCACCCCATTTTGAAGGAGGTTTTCTCTGTGTCTGGTGACCCATGGGGCCCGCTACTGCTCCAAATCGTGCTGATCTTCATCAATGCCTGGTTCGCTGCGACGGAGGTCGCGGTGCTGTCGGTGAATGAAGCCCGTCTGCGTCATGACGCGGAAGAGGGCGACAAGACCGCCGCGCAGCTGCTCAAGCTGGCGGAATCGCCCAATCAGTTCCTGTCCACCATTCAGGTGTGCATCACCCTGGCTGGTTTCCTGGGCTCGGCTTTTGCGGCAGATTCCTTCTCCGGCCCGCTGTCCCAGCTGATCCTGGCTACCGGCGTGAGCATCAACGAGGTGCTGCTGGATAAGATCTGCGTGATCGTCGTGACCCTGATCCTTTCTTATTTCACCCTGGTTCTGGGCGAGCTGGTGCCCAAGCGCATCGGCATGCACAGCCCGGAAAAGATGGCCCGCCTGGGCATGAAGGTGCTCAATGTGTGCTCCAAGCTTTTCCGCCCGGTGGTGTGGCTGTTGAGCGTGAGCACCAACGGACTGCTGCGCCTCTTTGGCATCGACCCCGACGCTGAGCAGGAGTCTGTGACCGAGGATGAAATCCGCATGATGGTCGATATGGGCGGCGAAACCGGCGCGATTGAAGAGGCCGAAAAGGAGATGATCGAGAACATCTTCGAATTCAACAACCTCACCGCCGAGAACGTCATGACCCACCGCACCGATGTGACGAGCATCTGGGTGGACGAGGAGTGGGACGTGATCCTGCAGACCATCCGCGAGACGGGCCTGAGCCGTTTCCCCGTGTACAACGAGGACATGGACGATATCATCGGTACCCTGAATACCCGCGTGTTCCTGCTCAATACCCAGGCTGAGCAGCCCAAGAACGTTCGCGAAATGCTGCGCGAGGCCTACTTTGTGCCTGAAACAGTGCCTGCCGATCAGCTCTTCCGCAACATGCAGATGAAGAAGATCCACATGGCCATTGTCGTGGATGAATACGGCGGCATGAGCGGTATCGTGACCATGGAGGATCTGCTGGAGGAGATCGTAGGTAATATCTATGACGAATTCGATCCCCAGGCGGAGGCGGAGATCGTCCGAGTGGACGACGAGACCTGGCGCGTATCCGGCCAGGCGGCCATCGAGGATGTGGCGGATGCCCTGAGCATCGAGCTCCCCCTGGAGGAGGATTACGATACCTTCGGCGGTCTGATTTTCAGCCAGTTCACTACCATCCCCAAGGATGGCAGCCAGCCCGAGTTGGATTGCCATGGCCTGCACATTCTGGTGGAGAAGATCGAGGATCACCGCGTGGACACAGCGCTGGTGAAGAAGCTCCCCGAGGAGACGTCCGAGGAGGATGAAACCGACCGGAAGTCGGAAAAGGATGCGGAGGAATGATCACTGTGTCCGAGCGACGCTTTGAAACCACCGGTACCTACAGCCAGCAGCGGGCGAGCGCCTTCATGCGGGAAGCCTACTACCGTCAGACGATGCGGAATTACCAGATCGCATCGGCGGCGGTGACGGTGCTGATCCTCCTGCTTTGCCTGCTGACGCCCCATGTGCTGCTGGGTTTGCTGTTCGGCGTCCTCTTCAGCGCAGCTGTGGCAGCGCTCCTCCTGCTGGCGGTCGGCCCGAATACGGCGCGGATGATGGCGGAGAACCTTTTCCCCGATGACGATGCGGCCTGCAGCGAAACGACGTGGTTCGCCGAGGATGGCGTTCATCGCATCGATGATGAGGGCGATGAGGCATGCTACGCCTATGCGAGCATCCGGTATTCCACGGAGCAGGATGACTTGCTCCTGCTGAGCGCCAGAGGGAATGCAGCCATTCCTGTCTTCATGGCGGAGCTGAGCAAAACCGACCGGGAGTCGCTTATTCTGCTTTTGCAGCAGCGGTGTCCCAAACGGAAGTCGGTTGACATGAAATAAACAAATCGGCGTGGCCCATATTGCGGGTCACGCCGATTCTGTGTTTCACTCAGTCTGCAAACTGTACGATGGCGCCCAGCAGTCCGGGCCCGGTATGGATGGCCAGCGCCGGGCTGACAGGGCTGATGAAGCTCGACACCACATCCAGCTTCTCCAGGAACTTCTCCCGCAGCCTGACCGCATCCTCATAGGCAGCGCCGTGCACGATGGCTACGCGCACCCTGCGGCCCTGATAGCGGCGGAAGAACTCCTCCTGCATGGCCTCCAGCGCACGGGTGAAGCCGCGGGCCTTCACCAGCGTGTTGTATACGCCGTCGTCGTTGACGTAGATGACGGGCTTGATCTGCAGCAGGCTGCCCATTACACCCTCCACCAGGCCGATGCGCCCACCCTTGCGCAGGAATTCCAGCGTGCGGATGACGAACGCGCCCAGCTGATGCTCACGCAGGGCCTGCTCGCGCACGATCACTTCCTCCACCGCCATGCCTTTGGACAGGCATTCTGCCGCGTCCAGCACCAGCAGGCCAAGGCCGCAGGAGAGCGTCCTGGCGTCAAACACATCCACCTGAACGCCCTCAGTTTCCTGCGCCAGCATGTGCACCATGTTGTACGTGCCTGACAGGCTGCCGGAGATGGTCATGTGCAGGATGCGCGTCGCGCCTTCCTCCCGCAGCAGCCGGTAGAGGGCGCTCACATCCTCCGGCAGGGGGAGGGAGGTCTTGGGGATCTCTGTTTTCAGGACTTCGTAGAGCTCGTCACAGGTGATCTCCAGGCGGTCGCGGAATTCACCCTGACTGGTGGCGACGCGCAGCGAGACCGTGCGGATATCATAATGGCGGAGCTGCTCCTCCGAGAGGTCACAGGAGGTGTCTGTGACCAGCACCACGCGCTCCTGACCGATGGTGAACATGCTGAAACGCCCCTTTCACGGGAAGATACTACCATTATAGCACACTGGCAGGGCAAGTCAAGGAAATTCGGAATTGTCGCATGTGTAAAAATGGGGGAGAATGTGTAAAATCTCCGCCGTCAGAGGTTGACAATCGGCGGGACTTGATTTACCATGTATGGTGCATAAAACTGTAATCCTGTCCGCAATGCTGCGGACTGACGGAGGCGCACGATACCATGATGAACCGCACGAAGAAGCTGCTGTCGGTCCTGCTGGCCCTGGTGATGCTTTTTGGCATGATCCCCACGGCGCTGGCAGACTGGACGATGCTCCAGGTGAACTTTATCGGCATGTATGCCACCAGCGAGGGCTCCTATGCGGCCCAGAAGCTGGAGGGCTCCTTTGAGGTGCAGCAAAACGGCGAGGTGATTGGCACCATCACCGTGAATGCCAGCGGAAGCGAGATGCTGACGCTGACGGGCAGCGGCAATGTCCGCCTGGTTCCCATCATGCACACCATGCCTGCCGATGCGCCGGTGAATGAAAATGGCTACACCGTATCCATCGTGCCGGACAAGCTGAACACTGCGCCTGTGATCGTCTACGCGAACGCGGGCCTGTTTACCGTGCATGCGGAAAGTCAGTCCTCTTTCTCCCTGCTGGATACCGCCAACCAGGTCGTGAAAACCTTCCAGACGGACAGCAAGGGCGATTATGCGCTGGACGTGGCGATTCCCGCAGGCCTGTACACCCTGCGTATGGACGATGCCTCTCTGGCCATCACCCCCTGGCGTGACAAGACCATCGAAATTGTGACTTATACCGGAGAGGATTCCATCACCCGGGTTGACGCCTCCTATTATTATACGCCCGCAACGGCGACCCCTGCTGTCACCCCGACGGCCACTCCGACGGCCACTCCCACCGCAACGCCTACGGAAGCCCCGACGACGACGCCTACCGCGACGCCTACAGCAACACCGACGGCTGCACCTACCGCGACGCCCACCGCAACACCGACGGCTACCCCTACGGCCACGCCGACCATCGAACCGACGGAAGCCCCCACTGATGAACCCGTCGTGACCGAGCAGCCCACGGAGGCGCCAACGGCCACGCCCACCGAGGCTCCCACAGCCACGCCTACCGCCACGCCGACGGCTACCCCCACGCCCACCCCTGTGCCGACCCATGGCACGCTGGTGCTGGAGGTGTCCGGCGACGATGTGACGGCTGAATATGAGCTGACGGCTCGCTCTGGTGGCAAGTTGGCTGCGTCCGGCACCATCGGTCTGGATGCGCCTGTACGCATCGATAACCTGCCCCAGGGCGACTACATCATCACCCTGTCCCTGCCCGATGATGTGCTGCTGACGGGCCTGAACGGATATCCCAACCTGCAGCGCGGCCAGACCCAGTGGATGCTCACCATCACGGCCATGCAGGAGAGCCTGTATCGCATCGAGCTGAGCAGCGCGGGCGCCATCAGCGGCACGCTGGAGAACATTCCCTACAGCGTCGAGATCATCGTGACCGGCGTACGGGAGAGCCGCTCCAGCGAGGGCTCCGAATCCTTCCGGATTGACGGGCTGTTCCCGGATACCTACACGGTGTCGGTGACGCTGCTGCGCGGCCTCTACGACGGCGACGGCTGGGAGTTCACCGAGGAGGACAGCCTGGTGAAGGCCACCACCACCGTTCCTGTTGACGGCGGCACGGTGGCGCAGCTGCCTCCGCTGCGTGCCATCACCACGGGCGAGGCCGACGGCATCGTCAAGGGCCTGAACGGCGAAGTGCTGGCCAACGTAGGCGTCTCCCTGATCAACGAGGCAGGGGAGGTCGCTTATGAGACAACCACCACTGGCGCGGGCTACTGGGCCATCTCCGATATCGAATTCGGCACCTATACCGTGCAGTATGACGCGCCCGGCGGCCAGTTGATTCCCGCTGCCGACATCACCGTGGCGCAGTTCAGCGAGAATACCGGCCTCACGGCCACCGCTGCCGTGCCTGCCTATGTGAAGGCCTTCGCCTTCATCGACAGCAACAATAACGGCGTCCAGGGCAAGTACGAGAAGGTGCTTGCCGGCGTGAAGGTCTCCGCCGTGACTGCGGACGGCCAGACGGTCGTCGCCACGGGCGAGACGGACAGCGCGGGCTATGTGACCCTGACCGTACCTGCAGGCACCTACCTGATCCGCAGCGAAATGCCCGCCGGCTTCGGTTATGGCGAGAAGGGCACGGATCTGCGCTTCACCCACAGCATTATGGCGGCCGCGACGGATCGTGAGCAGACCAGCACGCCCTTGACCATTGCCGGCGGCCAGACCCTGGAAATTGGCATCGGCGCGCTGACCATGGCTGCCCTGTCCGGTACCGCTTGGCTTGATGTCAACGGTGATGGCGTCTGGCAGGATGACGAGCCCCGCCAGGCCGGCGTGAAGGTCACTGCCTATGGCATCCGCAACGGCTTGACCTACGAAACCTATACGGGCGAGGACGGCACGTATTACATCGGACAGATCAAGAACGGCACCTATGACGTGACCTACACCGTGCCCGAGGGTTATCTGTTCACCCGCTCCTCCTCCAAGGGCGGCGAGCGCCGCAGCCTGGTGACGAAGGAGTTTGTCGCCTCCGGTACGGATCGCATGGTCTTCGAGCAGGGCGATCTGCTGGACAACAAGAACATCGGCGTGATGCAGGAGGCCGTGATCGAGGGCGTCTGCTACCTGGACGCCAACTACAACGGGTATTATGACGAGGGCGAGCCGACGCTTTCCGGCGTGAAGCTGGAGCTTTACCGCCAGTCCAACAGCAAGCTGCTCAATACCGTCTATTCCGACGCCAACGGCGTGTACCGCATGGACAACATGCGCGGCGATACCTTCCGCGTGAAGGTGCTGCTGCCGGAGGGCTATACCTTCGCGCTGGCCGTGGATGACCCCGAGGGTAACCAGTTTGCACCCCGTGACGGCCGCCGCGAGCGCGAGGTGCGCGATATCACCGTCGAGGATGCTGCCACCCGCCGTCTGGTGGTGGGCGCGATCAGCTATGGCTCCATCACCGGCGTCGCCTATCTGGACGATAATTTCTCCTCCTCCTGGGAATCGGGCGAGAAGATCGTGCAGGGCATCGTGGTGAACCTGCTGAATGAATCCGGTGAGACGGTTGCGCAGTGCAAAACCAACAACAGCGGCGTGTATTCCTTTGAGGATCTCGCGCCCGGCAATTACCGCATCCGCCTGACGGCCAAGGAGGGCTATGCCTTCACGGCGGTGGGCGAGGGCAACATCATCCGCAACACGGGCGATGGCACGGGTCAGAGCGATCTGTTCTTCCTGGAACTGAACGAGGACAAAAACGGTGCTGACCTGGGTATGATCACCCCTGGCCTGGTGCAGGGCAAGGTCTTTGCCGACGCCAATGATAACGGCGTCTTCGACAAGGATGAAAAAGGCCTCACCGGCACGGTGGTGCGCCTGATGAACGAGAGCGGCGAGGCAGCCCAGACGACGGTCTCGGCCAACGGTGCCTTTGAGTTTGACGCCGTCATGCCAGGCCGCTACTACCTGCGCTATGAGCTGCCTGAGGGCGGTGTGTTCTCGCCCCGTGTGGATGGCGGCAACGCCATCGTGGGCGAGGGCGGTCAGGGCGCTGGCGACTGGTTTGACTTCGGCGTGGGCGATACCTGGACGGCTCCCCTGTGCGGCGGTCTTGATCTGGGAATGATCAGCGGCGCTGTCTTCGCGGATGTGAATGGCAGCGGCGTGCAGGATGCGAGCGAGGCCCGCCTCTCCGGTGTGACCTTCGTGCTCACGCCCACCCGTGCGGATCTGACGGAAATGACGGTGGTCACCGGTCATGACGGCGTCTTCGCCTTCACGGCCCTGCGCCCCGATACCTACACCCTGACCATGATCTGCCCCGAGGGCACCGTGCTCAGCCGCATGGACGGCGTGACGCTGCCCCTCATGCACGGCGAAAACACCCAGGCGGTGGCTATCGAGGTCGGCATGGGCTCTGAATGGACGGAGCAGATGCTGGGCTGCGTGAAGCCCGCTGCGATCTCCGGTCAGGCCTGGCTGGATGAAAATAACGACGGTGTGATGGATGCAGACGAGGTGCTCCCTGAAGGCGAAATCGTAACGGTGATCAACCAGACCACCGGCGAGACCTTCGGCGATCTCGTGACGGATTCGGAGGGCAAGTTCTCTGCGGACGGCCTCTATCCGGGCACCTACACCCTGACCTATCAGCTGGGGGACGGCGTGCTGGCTCCCGAGCAGGGCGACTGCACCTTCACGGAGGAGGACGGCGCGCTGGTGATGCGTGACATCACCGTGAACGAGGGTGATCATGTCACAGGTATGGTGCTGGGCGTGGTGCGTGAAACCACCATCTCCGGCAAGGCCTGGCTGGATAACGGCGGCGAGATCGTGCCGGTTGCCGGCGCGCAGGTCAGTCTGCTGGACGCTGCGGACGAGGTGCTCGCTACGGTCACCACCGGCGACGACGGTCAGTATGCCTTCACGGGCCTGATGCCCAATCTCTACACCATCTCTGTGGTGATGCCCGACGAGCATGCCGTGGTGGAGCCCGATGACGCCCGCCTTGCGGACGGCACGCTGCGCAGCATCATGACCCGCTGCAACGCCAACGAGGGCGCCTCCGGTGAGATCATGCTGCAGATGGCGCAGGATCAGACGGGCATGGATATCGGCAGCGTGCTGCCCGGTACCCTGGGTGATCTGTGCTGGCTGGATCTGAATGCCAACGGCCTGCAGGACGGCGACGAGGGCGGCATCCCCGGCGTGACCATCGAGCTGATGCGCGACGGTCAGGTGATGAGCTCGACGGTCTCCGATCAGTACGGCTTCTACCGCTTCGAGAACCTGTATCCGGCAATCTACACCCTGCGTGTGACCGCGCCTGCGGAGGTCAAGCCCACGGCGCTGCGCAGCGATCTGCCGATGATCGTCTCCGTCCTGGGCGAGGATGGCGTGTCCATCCCTGTGCAGGTGGCGTCCGCCAAGACGACCTACACGGCTGATCTTGGCTTTGTCCTGCTGGATCAGGATCACCTGCCTGAGGGCTACGGCGAGGGTATGAAGCAGGTCTGGACCTACGACAAATAAACCAACAGGGCTGCTGCACGCGAACTATGGTGCAGCAGCCCTTCTTCAGCAAAGGTGGAGGAGTAATGGATCAGCGTACTTATGCCCTTTTGGAGGGCTATATGCTCAGCTGCATGGCAGATGCAGCCCATGACAAGGATCATGTTTACCGCGTCCTGATGGGCGCGCTGGCGATTGCCGAGGGAAATTCTGACGTGAATACGGATGTGCTCATCGCGGCCTGCCTGCTGCATGACGTGGCGCGGCCCATCCAGCTGCGCGATCCGTCCATCTGCCATGCCATGAAGGGCGCGGAGATGGCCCGCAGCTTCCTGCTGCAGCAAGGCTTCCCGGCGGACTTTGCCGACCACGTCCACCACTGCATCCAGACCCACCGCTTTCGCAAAAGCTGCCAGCCCCAAAGCCTGGAGGCCAAGATCCTCTTCGATGCGGACAAGCTGGACGTATGCGGCGCCATCGGCATTGCCCGAACGCTGATCTACAACGGCACGGTTGGGCGCGCGCTGTATACTGCGCAGGATGGCTGCATCCTGGATGGCAGCGGCGACGAGCCGGACTCGTTCTTCCGCGAGTACAAATTCAAGCTGGAAAATATCTACGGCCACTTCTACACCCAGGAGGGGCGTGCCATGGCGGAGTCCCGCAGGGCCGCTGCAACGGCCTATTATACGGCCCTGCTTGGCGAGGTGAGGGATACGGCGGAGAGAGGAAGAGAGGCTCTGGAAAAGCTCCTCTGCTGAAAACATCGATAAAAGCAGACCGCTGGCCTGCACATGAAAATGTGTGCCAACGGTCTGCTTTGGTGTTTGATTGTTTGTCGCATGTCGGAAATCATGATAAGTTCAACCGCATAAAAAGATATCCATCTTCAACCGTGTCTGAGAATTCAAAGCCTGACCTTTGCCAAAAACGCTGGGCAACCGTGTGCCCTGTTTCAACGGGAACGGAAATTCTGCCTGCGTTGTATTCGCTTTGTAAATAAGCAATGCAGGCTTTTGCCGCCTTTGTTCCCAAGCCTTTTCCCTGAAAGGCATCATCGATCAGAAAATTGATGATCTGATAATTTTCTTCCCCCACATACATCGAAACAAAACCAATTACCTGATCATCTTCACAAATGGCAAAGGGCCTGGTATCATGATAATAAACCCAGGCCTCTGCCAGAGAATAGGCCACTGAATCTACAAAATTCTCATTTTCGACGCTTGCCTTCAAGGCTAAACACGCTTGAAAATTATTTTCGGTGATTGTTCGTAATTCGATCAACTGCGTCATCTCCGTGAATTTGAAAATATCGTTATCAAACCTGCTGCCGCAGATGGCTTCGCAGGGCAGACGCCCGAGCGAAGATCGCAGTGGTTACCCCTCACGGACATACCGCACATCCGCCACATCCTCGCCGCCGATCTTGTAGGCGATACGCTCGTCCGTGCGGCAAAAGCCGTGCTTGCGGTAGAAGCCGTCAGCCAGTGCGTTGCCCTCGATGGCCCAAAGATAGCACCGGTGATAGCCGTCCTCCTTAAGCAGCCGCCGCGCTTCCTCAAGCAGCCGGCTGCCAATGCCCTGCCGCATGACCTCCGGCAGCAGATACAGCGATACGATCTCACCCCACTCGCCGTATGCATCGTCCCGTCCGCGCCCGTAGATAACGCAGCCGACAGCATGGTTATCCTGCATGGCGATCAATCCGTAGAGCTGGCCGCTTTCAAGCCAGGAGCGAATGGAGGGTACCCAGTATTCATCCGGCAGGCGGTCCAGATAATGATCGGCAATCAGGCCACGATAGGTTACGCGCCAGCTCCGGGCATAGATATGGCTGATGAGTGCTGCGTCCCAGGCCTGGGCGTCGCGAAAAGTCAGCATGGCAAAAAACACCCCCCTATAAGAGAAATTCACTTGTTTGATTCGTCATTCGTGTAAGGATATTATCCTGCGTTTTGTCCTCCCTGTCAAGGGGAACAGCGTTGATTTATCATGGTGAATTTGCTATAATGAAGCAGTAGAAACGAGAAGGAGGATGCGATACGATGCCGCTTGTGCCTTTCATTCTGGGCGCTGCGCTGATCGCAGGGCTTATCATCAGCCAGAAAAGGGGAGGGGAACAGGAACCGCCCGTGCTCAGCCGGGACATTCCGGTCAGCGACGATGCAGCCGAAGATGCGCCTGCGGAGCTTGGCGAAATCCCCGTGATGGAAATTCGCTGCACGATTGTTGACAGCTGCCGCGCCATGGACCCCGTGACGCTCACCGGAGCAAGCCGCGTGACCTTCCGCGATGAGGCGGGGTATGAGCGCAAGCTGCACATTCCCGGCAGCAACGGTGCGCTGCTGTACCCGGGCGACGCGGGCGTTTTGACCTGCCAGGGCGATGTGTTCGTGTCCTTTGAAAAGCCCGACGGCGAGATCGTGGGTGCGCTGTATCACATCCCCGCTGCTGCACAGGAGGAAGAAGCCAATGAATGAGGCCATCCGTTTGGGCCTGACGATGATGGGCGGCGGTCTGCTGGCCATTGTGATTTTGATGCTGGTAGCGAAGATCACCAGCAAGGTCAACATTGAGGAGCAGGAGGGCAAGAAGCCCGTCTACAACATCCAGGCCGTGGTGAAGGGCAAGCGCACGCTGGTGGAGGCTGATCCTGAAAATCCTGCTGTGCCGGTGACAAAGTATTTTGTCACCTTCCACAAGCGCGACGGCAACCGCGTTGAGATGCTCGTCCCCGGGGAGGACTACGGCCTGGCTGCCGAGGGCGACGAGGGCATCCTTGTCTACCAGGGGGATGAATTCATCGTCTTCAAGCGCACCAGCTGACAATTCAGTCGCTCAGGTGTATGATTCGCGCAAAAGTCCTCGCCAGCCAGATGGAAATCTGCTATGATGATGGCGAAAGGGGAGATTTCCATGATGCCCTATGGCGGCTTTGATTTCATGTTTACTTTGTTTCCGATCATCTTTTTCATCGTGTTTGCTCTGGTGATCGGCATGTTTATCGTTACCGGTGTGAGCGGCGCGAGGCAGTGGCACCGCAACAACTCCTCGCCCCGGCTGACCGTTCCGGCCTGCGTGGTCAACAAGCGCACGCATGTGGGACGCCATCACAATGGCGCGGATGATCACCACCATACCAGCAGCTATACCCGCTATTACATCACCTTTGAGGTGGAAAGCGGTGACCGCATGGAGCTGGCCGTGACCGGGCAGGAGTCCGGCCTCCTGGTGGAGGGCGACCGGGGATTGCTCACATTCCAGGGGACGCGGTATCTGGGGTTTGAGCGGCGATGAAAACGCAGATTCTTCTGTGGCTGCTGGCCGTAGCGGTCCTTGGTGCGGCGGAGCTGCTCTGGCGTTGGCGCAGAAATGCCAAGCCCGTCCGGACGGTTTCGGCGACGCTGATTGAGCTGCGCATCCTGCTTCACAGCGGGCGGAATGCCCCCAGGGACGGCGTTCTGGTGGGCTGCGCCATCTTTCGGCTGGATAATGGCAAGACCCTGCGCTTTATGCTGGACTGGTCGGACTACCTCTGTCTGGAGGCGAGTACGGGACGGAAGCCGCAGCCTGGTTTTCAGGCGCTTGATCGGACGGTGAAGGAAACGGTCTGGCAAAAGGGGCTGCTGACCTTCCAGGGTGTGCAGTTCCTGGGGTTTGTGAAGGAGTGAGCACGTGTACGAAAAGCTGGGAAAGGTCTGCGGCGCACTGATCTTTGTTGATTTGATCCTGCTGTTTGTGGCGCGTTTTTCAGGTGATACATGGGCGCTCGTCCTGTTGATCCTGTTGGGAATCGCGACGGGTCTCCTGATTTTGCTGCTTGACTTCATTCGCAGGAAGGAAAACGAGAAGAACCCGATCACGACGGTGACTGCTTCCGTCGTGGGACACCGTAAGGAGACCTATCGGGGCCGCTATTCTTCATCGGATACGTATTTTGTTTCCTTTAAGCCTGAGGATGGCAGTCCGGTTCTTGAATTCGAGGTCGAAGAAACGGAGTATGAGGACTTCAAGCCGGGCGATACGGCCTCCCTGCGCTATCGCACATGGGAGTTCCTGTCCTTCGGTGCCAAGGATATGTCCGGCATCGAGCCGCTTTCGCCGCTGCCGGATGAAGATGTTCCGTCACCGGATACGGAGGACGACATCGCGCTTGACTGGTCGGGCGTGGAGACGCGTGTGAAGGCCCTGTGGGCCAGGGTGCAGGCGGCGTATGATCAGGTGAAGGCGCGTTTTGCAGCACGCAAGGCTGCCATGCCCAAGGAGTCGCCTGCCTCCCAGGGGGACGACGGCGTCCTGACCCACGAGCTGGACGAGAAGCACTGACCTTTCCCAGAAAGAGGAGGAGCCCATGGATTTTAAAAACATCACCCTCTATCCCGAACTCATTGTCGATATCATCATCTACATCGCCGTCGGCGCAGCGCTGCTGATCCTGTGCAAGTGGATTCACGATTGGAAGGAAGAGCGCCGTCTGCACAGGGAATATGCGCTGCATCTGCAGATGAAAGAGGACGAAAGTGAATGAGTTTCGTTGAGATTCTGCCCATTCTGATCTTTATCGTTGTCGTCTATCTGCTGGATGACCGCAATCGCAGCAAAAAGTTCACCCGTGATGATTTGCGGACGCCGCGGGAGGAATCCTATAAGCAGCGGTTTGAGCGCTGGATCAGTCGGCAGTACTGGGGCGACGATGAGGGCAACTGATCCCTGGCAAGGGAGGATGTGCCATGAAGGTAAACGCACTGCCCATCATGCTGCTCCTTTGGGTTGGGTGATCGTCCAGTCGCCATGGTGGATTCGCCTGCACTGGTCCAAGGTCATCGCTGATTGATTCGGTTGCGACGCTGGCGATGTCTTTTCCGCCATCTGCGGCTTGCAGAAAACTCGATTTACAGCCAGTAAACCTTCGATTTCTGCCCTTACATCTGACGAACAATTCATTCGCCATCTCACCACCTCATTCAATCATCACTTGCCAAGGTGCGGTATCTCCTTGCGAGAAAGCGTACCGTCCGCGCCAAGCTCCTTGAGCTGACGGCCAGGCGTCCCTGCTATTTTCGGGATGGATGGTCTGGCGCCAGCGACGAAGGCTGTTTCTACACTCATGACGCCCACTTCATAACCGAGGACAGCAAGCAGTATACCATGCCCATCACTCAAATGCAGTATCAGGAGATGCTGCAGGGAACGACGGGGCTGCTCATGCACAAGGAGCGCTGGTTCCTGTGCTTTGAGCGCGACAAGTAATAACCGGGAGGCAAAACCCATGGCCTATCAAGCCCTCTACCGCCAGTGGCGGCCGACAGACTTCTCCTCGATGGTCGCCCAGGAGGCCGTCGTTGCGACGCTGCGCAACCAGATCACCACCGGACGCATCGCCCATGCGTACCTGTTCTGCGGCAGCCGCGGCACGGGCAAAACGTCCACGGCAAAGATCATGGCGCGCGCCATCAACTGCGAGCATCCCAGCAATGGCGACCCCTGCGGGCAGTGCGAGAGCTGCAAACGCCTGCTGGGTGAGGAATCCATGGACGTGATGGAGATCGACGCAGCCTCCAACAACGGCGTGGATGAGATCCGCGATCTGCGCGAGACGGTCAAGTATCCGCCCCAGCACGGCAAATTCAAGGTCTATATCATCGACGAGGTGCACATGCTCAGCGCCTCGGCCTTTCACGCGCTCCTGAAGACCCTCGAGGAGCCTCCGGGACATGTGGTGTTCATCCTGGCGACCACCGAACCCCAGAAGCTTCCCGCGACGATCCTCAGCCGGTGTCAGCGCTTTGACTTCGGGCGCATCCCGGCACATCAGATTGCCGGACGCCTACGCCAGGCGGTGGAGGGCGCCAACGGCACCGCCACCGATACGGCGCTGAGCATGATTGCTCGTGCAGCGGAGGGCGGCATGCGCGATGCGCTGTCCATCCTCGATATGTGCCTGGGCTACCAGAGCGACGTGACGGAGGCGCTGGTGCGCAATGTCCTGGGCACCAGCGACAGATCGTTCCTCTTCCGCTTTACCGAGGCCCTTGAGTGGGAGGATGCATCCACCGTCATGGCCATGATCGACGAACTCATGCGCGCCGGACGGGAGCCGATGGTCTTCGCCAAGGATGTGAGCCAGCACCTGCGCGCGCTGCTGATGGCCAAAACCTGCCCGGATGATCTGGCCTCGCTGCTCGATCTCACGGCGGAAGCCGCTGAGGAATACGTCGGCCAGGCGGAGAACATGACCGTGACCCGCCTGATGAAGATGATGGAATACTTCATGAACGTGGAAACGGAGCTGCGCTGGGCGTCCTCGCCGCGTATCGTGCTGGAGAATGCGGCGCTCAAGTGCTGCCTGCGCACGGTGGAGGCCGATACCGCAGCCCTTAATGACCGCATCGCTCAGCTGGAAAAGCAGCTTGCCGATCTGACCGAGAAGCTGAAAAACGGCGTTGTTGCCGCTGCGCCCGCCAAGGCGGAAAAGCCTGCTGCCAAGTCTGCCCCCAAGAAGGAGGAGGCTCCCAAACCCAAAGTGCTCACCCCTACGGGCCGCAGCACCGACGATACCTGGAAGGAAGCGCTCAATGTCCTGAAAAAGAGCGACTCCGGCACCTACTCGATGCTTACCATGGGCCGCTATGCCGGGTGCGACGGTACGACCTACCGCTGGGAGGCGCCGATGGGCATGGATATTTACGTGGGCGTGCTGAATAAGGATGCCAAGCGCAATGCCATCGCCGCCGCCCTGACGGAGGCAGCTGGTGTGGAGAGCAAGTTTGAAGCCCTGCCCGCCGGTGGTCAGAAGCAGAATGACGATAGCGAGGCTGCCTTCGTCGCGCAGCTGGAGCAGACCTTCGGCAAGGCCAACACCCTGGTGCAGGAGGAAGTGAAGTAAGTGCAGGCCTTCTTTGCAGACCATATGCCGCTGCGGGGGATGATCGAATATGGCCTGTCGCACGGGAAGGCAGTTCGTCCGTCCGGCGCGCCCTATGCGGCCATCGAGGCGGGGGACTTCCTCATCCTTGGCGGCCAAGGGACGGATGCGATGGCTGCGGCCTTTGCGGAGGAGCTCATCGACACGAGCGAGGTCAGCGAGCTGCTGGTCTACGCGCCGGATGCGTGGCGCAGTGTGCTGGCGGCTGCCGGTTTGCCATATACGGTTGATACGCGCTGGGCTTTCCAGCATCAGCAGCCCCAGGACGCCCATCTGCACGCGCTGCTGCAGGGCATGCCGGAGGGTGCGCGCTTCCTGCCCATTGAGGGGGACTGGTTCACCTGGTGCCGGAAGCAGCCATGGACAAGTGATTTCGTCAGTCAGTACACGGCAGCCCAATATGCCCGCGAGGGTCTGGGCGTGCTGCTGGAGGTTCAGGGTGAGGTTGTTGCTGGGGCAAGCTCGTATCTGTCCTATCCCGGCGGTATCGAGGTGCAGGTGGAGACATGCGCTGACCAGCAGGGCAGGGGATACGCCACCCTGGCGGCCGCGCAGCTCCTGCTCATGGCGCATTCCCGTGATCTGATGGTCACCTGGGATGCGGCGAACGAGGCCTCCGCCAGATTGGCCAGGCGGCTTGGCTACCGTGACGCAGGCGCATACGATATATGCATTTTCAAAACAAACGCACAGTAGGGGAGTCGCCATATACACGGCGGCTCCTTTTTCGTGCCGCCATATCCTGTGGAAAAGGAAGAAACTGCCGTGAATGATAAAATCGTGACAAAAATTTTTTTGACAGGCAGGAAATAGGAGGTACATGGAGAATTAGGAAAGTTGGGTTAAATTGAGGTCTATGTTTTTATTCGGCATGAATGGAAGCAAAAGCCTTTTCCCTCGTATTCCTAATTCCCCAAAGAACACGGCTTCAAGCTGCTGTATGAAAGGAAGGTGTGAAAATGGAACTGTCGTTTGTTGACACCCTGCTGGTGGCGGTCGTTGGTATGGTGGTGGTTTTCTTCGGCCTGGTGGTGCTGATTCTGCTCATCAATCTGATGCAGGCGCTGACCAGCAACCTGGGCAAGAAGGAAGAAGCCTCTGCTGCTCCCGCTGCGCCTGTGGCTGCCCCCGTTGTCGCCGCGCCCGTGGCTGACGTCGTCAAGCCTCTGGTGAGCGCTGACACCAAGGTGACTCCTGCCAAGATCGATGATCAGACTGTCGCGGTGCTGACCGCTGCGATTGCTGCGATCCGCGGTGAAGGCTATCCCTTCAACATCCGCCGCATCGTGCGTGTGAACAAGGCCCAGTAAGGCTGTTTGCATCCCATTGATATCCCTTCCCCTAACATAAAAGGTAAAAGATTGAAGGAGGAAATCCATCATGCGTACTTACAATATCACCGTCAATGGCACGACCTATGTCGTGGATGTTGAGGAAGTGGGCACTCCCGCTCCCGCCGCTGCTCCCGCTCCTGTGGCTGCTGCTCCCGTGGCCGCTCCTGCCGCTCCCGCTGCTGCTCCCGCCCCCGCTGCCGCTCCCGTGGCTGCTGGCGCCGGTGAGTCCGTGAAGGCTCCCATGCCTGGCACCATCCTGGACGTGAAGGTGGCCGTCGGCCAGAAGGTCAACGCCGGCGACGTCATCTGCGTGCTGGAGGCCATGAAGATGGAGAACGAAATCCCCGCTCCCAAGGCTGGCACCGTTGCTCAGGTTCTGATTTCCAAGGGCGGCTCCGTCAACGCTGGTGACGTCATGGTCGTTCTGGCGTAAAAATACGCGAGCAAATCCTAAGGAAAGTGAGTTGATAACATGGAATTCGTTACGAGTTCTCTGATGGGCCTGTGGCAGACTTCCGGCGTGTTCATGTTCCTGGCTGACCCCATGGCGCTGATCATGGTGGGCATCGCCTGTGTGCTGCTTTATCTGGCCATCGTCAAGGGCTTCGAGCCCCTGCTGCTGCTTCCCATCGCTTTCGGTATGCTGCTGACCAACCTGCTGGGCAGCGAGGTCTTCCATGAGGAGCTCTTTGCCGGCGGCCACGTGAACTGGGGCCTGTTCGGCGGCGCTGTCATGGTGGATGGCAACAACCTGCTGGATCAGGCCGCGTATGTGGTCAATCAGGCGGGGTACATCCTCAATGCAAACACCAACGCGGTCATCGGTCACTTCGTCAATGCGATCACCACCGATTCCGCGACTACCCTCATCCCCCTGACCGACGCTCTGGCTCAGCTGGCCGCCAACGGCAACGCTGCCTCCGTCGTGATGGAGAACGCCTTCCTCTCCGAGGGCGCTGTGTACTCCGAGGCTGGCCTGCTGCTGTCTGAGACCGGCAAGACCATCTCCGGCGGCCTGCTGGACTACCTGTACCTGGGCGTCAAGCTGGGCATCTACCCCTGTCTGATCTTCATGGGCGTTGGCGCTGGCACGGACTTCGGTCCCCTCATCTCCAACCCCAAGACCCTGCTGCTGGGTGCTGCTGCGCAGCTGGGCATCTTTATGACCTTCATCGCTGCTGTTGCCTTGGGCTTCACGCCTGCTGAGGCTTCCTCCATTGGCATCATCGGCGGCGCTGACGGCCCCACGGCCATCTGGCTGACCGGTAAGCTGGCGCCCCATCTGCTGGGCCCGATCGCCGTTGCGGCCTACTCCTACATGGCGCTGGTGCCTGTCATTCAGCCCCCGATCATGCGTGCCCTGACCACCAAGAAGGAACGCGAGATCGTCATGGAGCAGCTCAAGCCTGCCACCAAGACCCAGAAGAT
>JAFUOR010000066.1 GCA_017481825.1 Clostridia bacterium | reverse complement strand
GTGCGTGACTGCCAGGCCATCACCAAGAAGGCCATCATCGAGCGCCTGAGGGAAAAAACCGGGCGGAGTGTCTTCCCGGAGACAGGCGTGGCCTATCCCCTTGAAATCGCGCTGCATGCCGATACGGCACGGCTCACGCTGGATACCTCCGGCGACGCGCTGAATCGCCGCGGCTACCGCACCTGGAATGGCGAAGCGCCCCTGCGCGAAACCCTGGCAGCCACGCTGGTGGAGCTTTCTACCTGGCGTCCGGGCATGCGACTGCACGACCCCTGCTGCGGTACGGGTACGCTGCTCATTGAGGCAGCCTTCCGTCAGGCGCACCGCGCGCCGGGCCTGACACGGCACTTCGCCATGGAGCAGTTTACGTTCTATCCCCAGCACGCATGCGAAGAGCTGCGGCGGACATGCAAATTCGACTTTGAGCCAGATCGCATCAGCGGCATCAGCGGCAGCGACATCGATCCCGACGCTCTCGACCTGGCCAGCCGCCATGTGAAGCAGGCGGGACTCGCGGGCAGGATTGAGTTGACGAACATCCCCTTGCAGCAGCTGCAACTGGAGGGCGAGCCTGGCGTATTCCTGTGCAACCCGCCCTATGGCGAGCGCCTCTCTGACCGCAAGACCTGCCAGAAGCTCTATGGTGAAATGCACAAGCTCCTTCGCCGCCATCCAGGCTGGAGCCTGTGTGCCATCACCAGTGACCCGATGTTCGAGCGCGCCTTCGGCAAGCGCGCAGACAAGAAGCGCCGTTTGTACAATGGTCGTTTGGAATGCGAATTCCTGATTTATAAGTAAGGAGGTACCCCGATGGCAAAGCCCTACACCATGGTTCCCGGTTTCTACACGCCCGCCCCCGACCGTTATGACCGGATGGAGTATCACCGCTGCGGCCGCTCCGGCCTGAAGCTCTCCAGTATCTCGCTGGGGCTGTGGAATAACTTCGGCAGCGTGAACGTCCACGAGAATGCCCGGCAGATGCTGCTGACGGCCTTCGATCTGGGCGTAACCCACTACGACCTGGCCAACAACTACGGCCCCCTCCCCGGCAGCGCCGAGGAAACGCTGGGACGCATCCTTGACAGCGACCTGCGCCGCTACCGCGATGAGCTCGTGCTCACCACCAAGGCTGGCTATCACATGTGGGAAGGCCCCTATGGCGACTGGGGCAGCCGCAAGTACCTCATCAGCAGCCTCGATCAGAGCCTCAAGCGCATAAAGGTCGACTACGTGGATATCTTCTATCACCACCGGCCCGATCCCAACACGCCCCTGGAGGAAACCATGGGCGCGCTGGCGGATATCGTCAGGCAGGGCAAGGCGCTCTACGTGGGCGTTTCCAACTACAATGCCGAGCAGACGGCAAAGGCTGCGGACATTCTGGAGCGCATGGGCGTACCGCTGACCATCCATCAGCCGCGCTACAACATGCTGGACCGCTGGGTCGAAGAGGGCAAGCCGAGCCTGTGCGACGTGCTGCTGGAGCGCGGCATCGGCGCGGCAGTATTCTGTCCCCTGGCACAGGGCCTGCTGACGGATCGTTACCTGAACGGCATCCCCTCCGATTCCCGCGCGGCCAGCCCCTGCGTGTTCCTGAATGAAAAGGCCGTCACCGAGGATGTGCTGAACAAGGTGCGCAAGCTCAGCGCCCTGGCTGGCGAGCGCGGCGAGACCATGGCGCAGCTGGCTCTGGCGTGGGTGCTGGAAAATCCGGCCATCACCAGCGTGATCACCGGTGCAAGCCGTCCGGATCAGATCCGCCAGAATGTTGAAACCCTGCAGAAGCATGTGCCTCTGTCCGAAGAGGAGCACAAGGCCATCCGGGCCATCCTGACGGGTGAGGACGCATGAGGATGGTGCTCTACTGGCTCGTGCAGTGCCTTTGGGGACTGCCTCAGGCCATCCTTGGCGCCATCGTGTTCCTCTGCCATCGCAGGGATGAGCACTTTCTCTATCACGGCGCGCTCATCACGCGCTGGAGTGGCAAATCCAGCGTGTCCATCGGCCCCTTCGTCTTTGTGACGGATAAGCCCTATTTTGCCGAAAAGCTGCAAAGCCTATACTCTCGCGAGGAGCTGGCTGCAAGGCTGTTGGTTCACGAACATGGGCATACCATCCAATCCCTGCTGCTGGGGCCGATGTACCTGATTGTGATCGGCATCCCCTCCACCCTGTGGGGCTGGCTGCCGAATCTGGCACGCATGCGCGAGGAACAGCAGCGCTCCTACTTTTCCTTCTTCACTGAAAGCTGGGCGAACCGCTGCGGCGAGTGGGTCACAGGAGAAAAATCCATGGAGCAGCTGGTCATCGACTAAAGCAAGGGAGACAGCGCACGCTGTCTCCCCTTTTGTATGTTCATTGGGCCGGGAAATACATTTCCTCCATCAGCTCAAAGGCCGTGTCATACTGTACCTTTTCCAGAATGCGCACCTTGTCCTCGCCCTCGGCGACGACGGGACAGAAGTCATTCACGTCCTCGGCAGCGCTGGAGCTGGTCAGCACCGGAATCAGCTTGAGCGTCACGCCCTCGTAGCCCTCCGGGCTGAAGCGCAGCCGCAGCTGGGCCAGCATGCCGTCGTAGCCCTGCATATTGATCGTGCCGCCAAACATCAGGTTTCCCAGGCTGTACAGCACGAGGGTATCATCCACCGAATCAATGCCCTGCACCACATGGGGGTGACCGCCGATGACGATATCCGCGCCTGCGGCAGTGGCGGCAGCAGCGATCTTCTCCTGCAGCTCGTTGTGCTGCTTGGCATACTCCGTACCCCAGTGGCAGGTGTAGATGATCAGGTCGCAGCCGGCCTTCTTCATGGCGAGAATATCGCTGGACACGATGGTCGGATCCTGCTCGTAGATGGTCTCGCGGATGCCGCCAAAGCCAATCTTCAGCCCCTCGACCTCCCAGATGTAATTGTATTCAAAGCCGCTGAAGGCAATACCCTCGTCGGTCAGGGCCTGACGGGTAGCGTCGCGCCCGGCGGTACCGTAGTCAATGTAGTGATTGTTGGCGATGGATACCTGCTCGATGGAAGCAAGTGTCAGCACCTCGGCCCACTCCGGCAAGCCGCGGAAGCGGAATTCCTTCGTGCGGCTCTCGCCCTTCTTGTCGGCCTTAAGTACACCTTCCAGGTTCACGAAGGTCATGTCGTCGTTTTCAAAGATGGAAAGCAGATTCTTAAAGGGATAGCCCAGGCCGTTCTGCTCCAGGTAGTACGGGAAAGCGTCTTCGCGCTTCCACCAGCTCTCGCGGGTACCGATGACGGCGTCGCCGCCCACGGTCAGCACCAGCTCAAATTCGTCCTCCGCCATTTCCGGCGGAGCGATGGGCGTGGTTTTGGGGATGGTCACCTCCGCGCCCGCAGCGGCAGCATTGAGCAACCGCTGCTCCGGATCATCGAGGATGATCACGCGGGTGTGGTAGGGCAGATGGGTGAAGAGCCAATAGGCGTTGATGCCCGCATCGCTGAGCGTATTGGGCACACGGATGCAGCCGTGACTGGCCTTGGTGCCAATGAGCGCCGCCTGCGCGGAGAAATCCCGCTTGCCGCTCACGGTTTCATAGCCCATCTGATGGATGAGGTTGCCTCCGTCGTAGCGGATGACGTAATCATACTGGAACCCGCCGTCATCGAAATTGCCGATACGGTCCACCGTCAGGAATGCACCGGCGGCGGTTTCGCGGATCATGCGCTTTTCCGCTGCAAGGCCCGTTGAGATGGCGAAGGTGTCGATGGCCTCGCCCCGATGGTAGACGGTCATGGTCTGCGCTGCCTTATCGATGAGCAGGCCGTATTCGCTGTTGGGCGTGACGGTTTTCAGACTGCTCTGCTTGACCCAGCCCTCAACGTAATCGCCCGTTTCGTGATTCCAGGCGCCTATGCGAGCATAGCCGCCCTCCAACTCCAGTACCTGCAAGGCCTGGCTTTGACCATGCACTGTGCCCAGCTCAGCGCCCTTGCCCTTGCCAGCGCGGATGGTCAGATGATTGGCCTGTTTCACGTCCGCCACCACGGAGGGCTGCTGCATGATGGCCCATATCTCCGCATCCGTCATGCCTCGTTCCGGCATGATGGCGGGGCTGACCGCCAGCTTGTATTCAGGCGCAGCACCTTCGGCAACGGTCACTTGCACCTCACGGACGTAGTCTGGATTGACCGTGGCATAAAAGCGCAGGATGTATTCCCCCGGCTCCACGGCCTTCTTGTCCAGCTTGCCATCCCAGACGTACTTGTACACGCCCGCAGCGGTGATCTTCTTCGATTTTGTGCCAAGGAGCGTATCGGGATCGTCGGCACGGTAGAAATCCACCTTCACCGTATCGCCGGAGCGGATCATGCGAATCTCGCAGAACCAGTCCTCCTTATCCGCCAGATACAGGGTGTCGCTGGAGGGCAGGGCGAACTGCAGCACGTTTTTGCAGCGCGCGATGGTGATGGTGGTTTCGTCCATCAGCGTCGTACCATCGCTGGCAGTCAGGACGCCGGAAAGGGTGTACTTGCCGTCGGCGATGCGCTCCTCATGGGGGGCAAGACCATCCCAGAGGATGGTGTTCTCCCCTGCGGGTACCTCCGCCTCAATGGTGCGGTAGGTGCCATAAGCGTCGCTGACTGACAAAACAAGGCTGCCTGCCGCATCCGTCGTCACGATGATGGCGTTCTCCGCATAGCCCTGCACATTGCCCTTGACAGTGATATCAAGGCCATCGGCAAAGGCGCACAGGGGCAGAAGCAGCAGGACGATGAGCAGCAGGCAGCGTTTCATGGGCAGTATCTCCTTATTCGGGTGTGGATCAGTCGACCGGGGGCTTCTCGATCTTGGAGTTGAACTTATCCAGCAGCAGCGTGCAGATCGCGCCGATCACCACGAAGACGATGTGAATCAGGCAGGAGGACACGCCGGCGGTGAAAGCCGCCACGGGAATAGTGAAGAGGTTGGCGGCGATGACGATACCGATGATGCCGTGGAAGGTGACGGAATAGCGGTTATCCAGCAGCCAGTCGATTGCGCGGGTCAGCAGCACGAAGGTCAGCAGCGCACCCAGCAGCAGGGGTAGCAGCACGGACATATTCAGATTGCCGATGGCACCGGTGATGTGCTCGTAAAAGGTGAAGGTCTCACCGGCAGCGTTGGTGGCCGTCAGGGGCAGCATCAGCACGGAGGCGCTCATGCCGGGAGCGATGATGGACAGCGCCAGGCAGAATCCGCCAAACATATTCCACAGGAAGTTGGGCACGATGCTCACGTTCAGCACGCGGGCCGCAGAGAGGATGCCCAGCGCCGCTGCAAAGGCCACCACCAGCGCAATCCAGGAATTCTTGTTGCGGCCCTTCTCGCCCGCCTCGCGGAACAGGGAGGGCATGATGCCGATGGTCATGCCCACGAACAGGGCCAGCGCCTGGCTCTCATAGCGGATGAGCACTTCCTCCAGCACCTTGGCGATGCCGATGTAGCCAATCACAAAGCCCACAAGGATGGGCCAGAGGAGCTTGATAGAATTCTTGAGCTCCTTCATGGGATGAGCCAGCAGGCGCATCAGGGGCTTATACACGCCAAAGAGCACCGCCAGCACGCCGCCAGACACGCCCGGCAGCACGCCGCCTGCGCCGATCAGCGCGCCCTGAATCATCTTCACAATCCAATTCATGGTTGGTATCCTCCTGTTGTATAGATGTTATGTCTTTACCACATTCTATGATACCAGCCAAAGCCGGATGCGTCAACCGGGAATTCTTGATGTGCCAAAGTTTTTACAGCCATGAAACAGACGGCGGTATTTTTTCTTCCCGAATGTTCATTAGTCAATGATGTGAGACCAAGAAAAAGAACGAAAGAGCAAGGGGAAGGGAGGGCGAAGTGAAGGCGGGTGGGCGTAGCCCGAGCGGCTTCACTTCGCGGCGGCGCCGAGGAGGCTGCGCATCTGGACAGGAGAATGCCAACCGAGGACAGCCATGGGGATGCGATTGGCGCGATAGAGATAGCGTTTCATCTGAATCAGCAGATCGTCGTAAGAATAGAAGCTGAGGAAGTTGTAGAAGCGCTCCTGATCAAAGCGATGACTTCGTTCC
>JAFUOR010000019.1 GCA_017481825.1 Clostridia bacterium | reverse complement strand
GCCCCCACCGACGCCCCCAACGACGCTCTCTCCGCCGCGCAGAACCGGCAGGGCGGCTTCCCCTGGTGGCTGCTGATCCTGGCCGCCGCGGCAGGCGTGATCCTCCGCATCCTCTGGACCCAGCCCGCGCAGCAGTCCCGCCGCCAGAAGACCGAATTCGCCCGCTGGATCGTATGGACGCAGGCCATCCACGATGCGCTGCGCATCTCGGGCTTCATCCGTCAGGCAGCAGAATCGCCCATCGCCTATTTCACCCGCGTGGACGAGACCCACACCCTGCCGCTGGCGCTATCCTCCATGGGCGAGGCGGAATCCCTGATGTTCTACGGCCACGCCGAGCCCCTGCCGGAGGAAACCGCCCAGGCGCAGTCCCTCTACCGGGCGCTTTCGGGCGCCATGAAGCCCACGCGCCGCCTGCTGCTGACCCTTCGCCGGGCCTTCCTGCCCGCGAAAATGCGGGATCTGCGGCAGTAAAGGCAAAATTCCCACAGCAATCTCAAATCTGCCTTTGGTCGCACACAACCCAATTCACCTTCCCCTGCATGGGGAAGGTCTCATTTTTTTCGGCATAATCCACCCCCCGATTGACAAGACTAACTGCATGTGATACAATACCCATGGAAATCCCAGCAAATAAGTAGGCAAGAGAGGCGTATCATCCCATGGAACGCATTTATTTAGACAATGCCGCCACCACGGCCACCGCGCCGGAGGTGGTGGAGGCCATGCTGCCGTATTTCACGCAGGTGTACGGCAACGCATCGTCCATCCATCAGACGGGGCGCGAGGCCAAGCGCGCGCTGGAGGCAGCCCGGCGTCAGGTGGCGCAGGCCCTCCATGCCGCCGTGCCCCAGGAGATTTACTTCACCGCCGGCGGCTCCGAGAGCGACAACTGGGCCATCAAGGGCGCGGCCTTCGCCAACCAGAAGAAGGGCCGCCACCTGATCACCACCGCCATTGAGCACCACGCTGTGCTCCACACCTGCCAGTGGCTGGAGAAGCAGGGCTTTGAGGTCACGTACCTGCCTGTGGATCATG
This sequence comes from Clostridia bacterium, assembly GCA_017481825.1. Taxonomy (GTDB): domain Bacteria; phylum Bacillota; class Clostridia; order Christensenellales; family Aristaeellaceae; genus UBA11524. Next base: position 3,958 of record JAFUOR010000019.1, on the reverse strand, counting down.
ACGGCAAGGTCAGCGCTGCCGATGTGGAGAGGGCCATCCGCCCGGATACCACCCTCGTCTCCGTCATGACGGCGAACAACGAGCTCGGCACCATCCAGCCCATCGCCGAGATCGGCGCCATCTGCCGTGCGCGGGGCGTCCTCTTCCACACCGACGCGGTGCAGGCCATCGGCGCCATTCCCGTGGATGTGCAGGCCATGAACATCGACATGCTGTCCCTGTCCGCCCATAAGTTCCACGGCCCCAAGGGCGTGGGCGCGCTCTATGTGCGCAAGGGCGTGCGCATCGACGGCCTCGTCCACGGCGGCGCGCAGGAGCGCGGCTGGCGTGCAGGCACGGAGAACATCCCCGGCATCGTGGGTCTGGGCAAGGCCATCGAGCTGGCCGCAGCGAGCCTTGACGAGAACGCCGCGCGTATGTCCGCCCTGCGCGACCGGCTGATTTCCGGCATCCTGGAGCGCATTCCCGAGGTCACCCTCAACGGTCACCCCACCGACCGCCTGCCCAACAACGCCAATCTGTCCTACCGCTACATCGAGGGCGAGGCACTGCTGCTGCGCCTTGATCTGGCGGGTGTTGCGGGCTCCTCCGGCTCCGCATGCACCAGCGGCTCCCTTGATCCGAGCCATGTCCTGCTGGCCATCGGATTGCCCCACGAGGTCGCCCACGGCTCCCTGCGCCTGACCCTGGGCAGCGACACCACCCAGGCCGATATCGATGCGGTGCTGCGGATTTTGCCGAATATTGTCGAAGATTTGCGAAATATGTCGGCGCTGTATAAGAAGTAAGGAGGCATGCCGTTATGTATTCCGAAAAGGTGATGGATCACTTTGCCAACCCGCGCAACGTGGGTGAAATCCCCAACCCCAGCGGTACGGGCACTGTGGGCAACGCAAAATGCGGCGATATCATGAAGATGGACATCCTTGTGGAGGACAACGTCATCACCGATGTGAAGTTCAAGACCTTTGGCTGCGGCGCGGCGATTGCCACGTCCTCCATGGCGACGGAGCTGGTCAAGGGCAAGACCATCGACGAGGCCCTCCAGCTGACCAACAAGGCCGTCGCCGAGGCCCTCGACGGCCTCCCGCCCGTGAAGATGCACTGCTCCCTCCTGGCGGAGGAGGCCATCCACGCGGCGATTGCCGACTACCAGTCCAGGCAGAAATAAGAAGCAGGCCGCTCCTTTTTGATGGGAGCGGCCTGCTTTTTGTCACGGGGAGCCTTCGGGGCGTCCTCCCCTGCCCTCAATATCCCAGCGCTTCCTCCACCAGCACCACGGTGTAGGGACGCTTGCCGGTGGGGTGCTCCTGGATGGAGATCACGTTGCAGAAGCCGTGCTCGCAGTTGGCGGCGTCGCATTTGTCCGTCAGGGCGCAGGGGGTGCTCATGTTCAGGCGGCGGGCGTTGGGCGGGCAGGCATCACGCTTGATGCGCGCCAGAGCCTGGGGGTAGCCGCCATCCACCAGCTTGTTCGCGCCCACGATGGCGATCACCGCCCTGGGGCCGTGGATCATCGCGGCGACGCGGTTGCCCGTGCCGTCGATGTTGACGAGCTGCCCATCCCTGGTGACCGCGTTGGCGGAGCACAGGTACACATCGCTCCTGGCCGCGCCGGGAAAGATATCCGCTTTGGGCTCCACGTCAAACCAGTGCCAGTGGACGGCGTGGCCACGCTGAAGCAGCACGTCCGCCACGCCCGTTTCGCGCACGGTGACGCTGCCGCCCACGCCGATGGAGGCGCCCTCGGGGATGAGAGCGAGCACCTTCCGGGCGGCCTCGGCCCTGTCCTTGGCGTGGATCACCTGGAAGCCGCGCCTTTCAAGGGCGGCGGATACGGTCTGCATGAGTTCGGTCATGGGGATTCCTCCTTTGTGATCAGCGGCGGCGCGAGCGCCCCGAGCCGCTGCCAAGATACTTATTGGGGATGAAGAGCGCCACTGAGCTCAGCCCCAGCATGCCCGCCAGGAGCCACGCCCGCTCCTCCGCCCGGTTCTCGTGGGCCTGGATGGCCTCCTCCAGGGTGTAGTAGGGCTGTCCATCCTCGCCCTCCAGGGCGTAGACGGTATAGTAGTCCTGCTTCCAGTGGCGGCGTCGGCGGCTGCTGTGATGGCTGGCCTGCACCTGACAGGTCTGGCCGAGGGCGTCGGCCTCCAGGAGCGCCTCGGTAGATGCGGTGCGCGGGATGCTGAAGTACGCCTCCTCCCCCGCGAAATACAGCCGCAGGTGCGTATCGGAGGAGGCCTCCGCGTACTGCAGCACCAGCGTGTAGATGGAGCCGGTGTCCTCGTTCGGAGGCTCGCTCGCAAGGACGAAGAGCGTGATGGACATGGCCGTGAACAGCGCGAAAATCAGCAGGCGCTGGGGCATTTCGCTGATGCGCTGGTGATTGCGCCGGCTTGTTCCCTTGATGCCCTTTCCGGCGTGACACAGGCGATGCCCCATGTCCGCCATGGAGAAGAAGGCGCTCATGTTGCGCATGCCGGCCGGGAGGTACCACCAGTGCCAGCCGACCCGCAGCCAGCGTCCGCTCAGGCCGTACATGGCGGTGATATCCCCGTAGGACCATTCGTATCGCAGCCCCGTGAAGCCGCTGATGGTGAAGCCCTTCTTATCAAAGAAGATGCGTCCGTTGCGCCACTTGAGCACCGGATAGGCGCAGATGGCGCCCAGCAGCGCCCATCCCCAGTGGGGGGCGAGCCACAGCAGCACGGTCACCGCCGCAAGAGGCAGGGCGCTCCCATAGAGCCAGTACCGGGGCAGACAGGCCATCCCCGGCGTGTTCTCCGGGATGGGGCGCAGGATGCTGTAAAGGGTGTAGACCGCGATGAGGGTGATACAGGTTTGGATGATCAGCATGAGATGGCCTTTCTGATATTGGAAAAAACAGGAATTTAAGTAGGATCGCCCTGCGGCATTTCACATGCCTCAATACACCCGATACACGCCCGCGAGCATCATCAGGCAGAAGAAGTACAGGCAGTTGTCGTAGTAGCGGCGCTTGCCCTTGCGCAGGGGCTCCTGCCAGAAGCGGCGCAGCCAGGCGTCGGCATGGGGGCTGTCGCTGGCGATGCTCGCAGCGCCCAGCACGGCCGTGATGGCCACCGGATGCATGGCGGGCTCGGCACTGGGCGTGCCGTCCAGCTCGTAGGCACGGAAGTCGCTTTGCGGGATGGGCGCGAAGAAATCCTGCAAGCGCGTCACCACGGCGGAGAGCTCCGGCGTTTTGCCGAACCACAGCGCATCCAGGGCGATGTTCATCGCCACGCGGTAGGCGTCGGAGTAGTAGGCGCCGGGCTTATTGAACTGGCGGCGGGTGGCGCCGTCATATTCGGTGTATTCGGCGCTCATGCCGGTAACGGGGTGGGCGGACAGGGCGATGAAACGGCGGCTGGCCCTGGCGGCCTCCTGCCAGAAAGCGCGGTCACACGCATCCGCCCGCTGGGCAAAGAGCTCGTAGAAATGGGGCAGGTGGTAGCTCGGGTCGGTGTAGGGGGCGTCCGGCACGAAGCGGATGTAGTGATTCTCCGGATCCCACATGGGCTGGCCGGTGGGCACCAGCTCGTGCTGGTGGACGCAGTGACGCAGGATCGTGCGCGCCTGCTCAGCATAGTTGTAGATACCCTCGCCGTCGCCCCAGCGGCTGGAGGCCATGAACAGTGCCATGGCATAGTACTCCTCGCCATCGGGCGCGGGGCCCTCGGCATTGTGCACGCCGTCCAGCTGGCAGGACCAGGCGAAATACCCCTGATGGCGGCCCTCCTTGAGCAGCATATAGCGCTCAGAGAATGTCCAGAGCTTATCAAAGATATCCTGTCGGTTCATCTGCACAGCCATCATCATGCCGTAGGACATGCCCTCGGTGCGGGCGTCGTGGTTGCCGGTGTCCTCCATGCAGGCGGAGTCGGCGTCCACCTCGTGGTAGAAGCGGCGGTAGTCCTCCATGTTGTTGGCCGTG
>JAFUOR010000065.1 GCA_017481825.1 Clostridia bacterium | reverse complement strand
CTGCACGGCTGAGGGGACGGGACCGTCAGCAGCAGCACCAGGGGCCATGCAAGGCTGACGCCCGCCGTCAGGGCCGTGCGCAGGGAACTCGTCCCACTGCCCAGCAGCGGAAACAGGCTGTCCGCATGCACATCCTGCACGCTGAATGCCGCCATCAGCACGCCCGCTGCGATCATCACCCAGCGCAGCAGATACACGCCCCGGGGCAGTCCCTCGCGGTGCAGGCAGGTCAGCAGCACGCCGCTGGTCAGCAGCGCCATGGTCAGCTGTGTTCCGCGGGTGCCGAGGCCTTCGGTGAACATGGTGATCAGCGCCGTCATGGAGGCCGTGCCGTCCAGCAGGAGCAGCAATGGCAGCACGAGGCACAGCAGCCATCCGCCCAGACGCCCCAGACAGGCGCGGACGAGATCCATCAGCGTTTGAACGCGTGTAAGACGCATCCCCCAAAGAAAGACGCCATACACCGCTGCCCCCGGCAGCATGCAGAGCAACGCCGTCCACCAGGCCCCACTGCCCGCCAGCGGGACGATGCGCGTAAGAATCGTGCGCAACATGGATACAGCGCACAGCAGCTGGATCATCACGCGCTGGCAGCGGTATGCAGCCATGCTCCGGGCTTCCTGACGAGTCTTGGCAGGATCTGTTGTCGGCTTCATCTATTCCTCCTGTCCCAGCGGCGCATGGGGCCCTGCACGCGCTGCTGCCGGCTGCTGCCAAGCCATGTTCGCCAGCGTTGATGCCACAGGGGCCAGCGGCTGAGCAGATCAGGATTATGCGCGCGCTGGGGCGCGATGGGCGCTGCAAAGGGTGTACCAAGGCTTGTCAGCGCGCACAGCCGCACCGTTCCCGCGGCCATAAAGAGCACCATGCCATACACACCAAAGACGCACCCAGCTGCCAGCATCAGCAGCTGACCGATGCGCACGGCAAGCCCCAGCGAATAATCCGGCACGGCATAGCTGCCAAGGCTTGCCACCGCCACCACGATGATCAGCAGCGGATGGATGAGCTTTGCCTCCACCGCCGCCTGTCCCAGAATCAGTCCGCTGACCGTACCCAGCGTGCTTCCTGCCAGGGATGGCGCGCGGGTGCTGGCCTCCCCCACCAGGTTAAACATCAGCAGCATCAGCAGGGTCTCCGCCGGAATGGACAGCGGCACGGCGGACTGACTCTCCAGCACGGCAGTCAGGAGCGTCACAGGCAGCGCCTCGGGATGAAATGTCACGAAGGCCACAAAGAGCCCCGGCAGCAGCAGCGCACTGAACAGACCGATCAGCCGGATGATGCGCAGGAACGTGCCGTACTGCCAGCGGGCCGAGGTATCATCCGGCGTGTGCAGGAGGTGCAGGATGCTCCCCGGCAGCACCAGCACCTGGGGCGAACCATCCAGCACAAGGACGATCTGCCCCTCCAGCAGCATGGAGGCTGCGCGGTCGGGGCGTTCGGTCAGGATGCACTGGGGAATCAGGGAAAAGGGTCTGTCCTCGATCAGCTGCTGCAGCGCGCCGATGGAGAGCACTTGATCCGTGTGAATCCCGTCCAGGCGGTTCTTCAGGCGTTCAAGGCAGTCCGCATCCACCGCGCCATCCAGGTACATCACCGACAGGGCAGTGGGATAAGTGTTGCCGATGGTACGCATCTCACCGATGAGCTGTGGAGAAGGCAGAATGCGCCTCAGCAGCGTGATGCTGTCGCGAATGGACTCGTTAAAGCCCTGATGGGGCCCCAGAACAACGCTTTCTGTCAGCGGCGGCGAGATGCTGCGGCGCACGAACATGCGTACATCAAAGCCCAGGGCGCTGTCCATGCCGTCCACAAACACCACAGCCCGGCCATTCATCATGTGCGTCACGGCCTCCTCGATGGTGAGGGCTGACTGCACATCGCAGTTGTATACGGCAGCATGCACCGCATCCGCCAGGGGCTTGACCGGCGTTTCATCGCGCAGAAGTGTCAGGGGCGTGAGGACATAGTGCTGCAGGAAATCAACCGATGCAATGCCCTCAACATAGTATAATGAGGCCTTGCGGCCATAGGTGCGGAAATGGCGCACATGCATATCGGGATTGATATCCCGGTGAAGCGCCTCGTCCATTGCGGCGCGGTTATGCTCAATGGTGGGCAGGATGGGCTGCGTCATGTCTTCCCTCCAATGCGAAGAAAGCTGCGCCGCGAAGAACGACGCAGCCCCTCCGGTCAGGGTTCTCTTACCAGCGGCACTTGTAGCTGTTGCACTGGCTCTCATCGGCCTTGCCGTTGCAGCAGTTCTGCTTGGGCGCAACCTGAATGTCCGTCAGCGAACACATGCCATCCACGGCGTGATGCTGGCAGCTCTCCACGGAACAATGGATACTCTGGTTGTTCTTGTGAGACATACGCGGAACCCTCCTTCGGATTTGTCACCGGCAGGACCGAACCTCTGCCGAGGTGTTTGGCGGTCTTGCCGGCGCATCATCAGCATGCCCGGATTTGCCCTTGTGATTCGGGGAAATTTGTGTTATGCTGAAAACAGACCGAAAGCGTTGGACTGATTTTCTGATGGCTTCGGTCAACATCATCAAAGGAGGCGCTTTTATGTTCAAAAAGCTGCTGACCACCCGTTCCCTGTGCGTAAGCGCTGTGATCGCCGCGCTCTACGCCGCGCTGACGTACTTCCTTGCTCCCATCTCCTATGGCAGCATCCAGTGCCGCGTGTCAGAGGCCTTCACCCTGCTGCCCATGCTGCTGCCCCAGGCCATTCCGGGACTGTTTGCAGGCTGCCTCATCGCCAACCTGTTCAGCCCCATGGTAACCATCTGGGATATCGTCTTTGGCTCCCTGGCAACCCTTGTGGCGGCCATCGGCACCTATCGGCTGCGCTCCAGGCCCATCCTTGCCGCCTGCTGCCCTGTGGTCGCCAACGGGCTGATTGTAGGCTCGGTTTTGTCCCTGACGCTGAACCTTCCGCTGGCGCTGACGATGGTGGAGGTTGCGCTGGGGGAAATCGGCGCGGTTGCCATCGGTTTTGCGCTGCTGTCAGCGCTCAAAAAGACCCGCGTGGACCTGAGCAAACTGGTTTGAATTTCCGGGACGGCCTGCGAGCCGTCTCTTTTTTCGTCATGGATGAAAAAAGTTGTGTTTGAATCCTGAAAATTTGCAAGAATCGTTTCCATTATCAAGGGAAATGTGATATAATACAAGCTGGAGTGCTTTAGACTTCCGGGAGGTATCCTGATGACTGACTTTTCGCTGATCCTTGCCTCGGCTTCGCCCCGCCGCAGGGAGCTGCTTGCATTGACCGGACTCCCCTTCACGGTGGATGCGCCGGACGTAAATGAGACCTGTACCCTCGCGCCCCGTGACGCTGTGATGGAGCTGAGTCGCCGCAAGGCCCTTGCCGCAGCCGAACTGCATCCGGGCTGCGTGATCCTCGCTGCCGACACCCTGGTCGCGGTGGACGATGCAGCCCTTGGCAAGCCACAGGATGAGGCCGACGCCTTCCGCATGCTGAAAATGCTCTCGGGCCGCTGGCATCAGGTGCACACCGGCGTCAGCGTCATCGCCCCTGACGGCGCCTGCTATACCGAGGCAGATACCACCGATGTGCACTTTGAAAACATGACGGATGAGGCCATCCGCCGCTACATCGCCACGGGTGAACCGATGGACAAGGCCGGGGCCTACGCCGTGCAGGGCGTCGCGGGCCTGTGGATTGATCAGCTGCGCGGCTCTCACACCAATGTCATTGGTCTGCCCATGGCCCTGACCCGCAGCCTGCTGGAGCGCTGCGGCGTGCTCTGACCCTTGCTTTCCTCCCTGCTCGAATCGAGCGTTTGACATAGATAAGGATGATCGAATATGCATTTTTTCGCCCCTGATATCGGTATTGACCTCGGCTCCTCCAACACGCTGGTGTATGTGAAAAAGCGCGGCATCGTCATCAGCGAGCCGACGCTGGTGGTGGTTTCCGGCACGAACAAGAAAATCGTGCAGAGCGTGGGCGACGAGGCCCGCAATGTCCTTGGCCGTACTCATGACTCGAAGTCCGTCGTCCGGCCCATCCGCAACGGCGCCATCGCCGATTTTGAAATGACGGCCCTGCTCATCCGCTACTTCATGCGCAAGGCCATCGGCGTGTCCAATGTGGTGAAGCCCAAGGTGGTTATTTCCGTGCCCGCAGGCCTTGATGATGTGAACCGCAAGGCCATCACCGAAGCGGTGCGCATGTCCGGCGTGAGCAAGGTGTATCTGGTGGAAAAGCCCTTTGCAGCAGCGCTGGGTTCCAATCTGCCAGTGTATGACCCCATCGGCTCCATGGTTGTGGATATCGGCGGCGGCACGACGGATGTGGCTGTCGTTTCCCTGGGCGGCCTGGTGGTCAGCCAGTCCATTCCCGTGGGCGGCGCAAAGATGGATGAGGCCATTATCAACCACATCAAGCGCGAATTCAACATGCTCATCGGCGACCGCACCGCCGAAGATGTGAAGCTCGACCTGGCCAGCGCCATGCCGCTGACTGAGGAGCGCAAGGTGCGCATCCGTGGCCGCGACCTTCTGTCGCCCCAGGCCATGGACATCGAGTATACCTCCCGCCAGGCTTACAGCGCCATCCATGAGCCCTGCAAGGCCATCGTGGCAGCCATCAAATGGGTGCTGGAGCGCACGCCACCGGAGCTTGCTGCCGACGTGATGCGCACGGGCATTCACCTGACGGGCCGCGTGGCGCAGCTTTATGCGATGGATCAGTTTATCGCCACGGAGCTGGGCATCCCGGTACTCATCGCCAAGGAACCGGGCGACTGCACGGCCATGGGCCTGGGCTACATCGTCGAGAATATGGTGATGCTGCAGCAGCAGGGCCGCATGCCGGAATTGGCGTGATTCATTCGTTTATACAACAGAGGGCTTGCATTGCCCGCTGATATGCTGATTATCTGAGGTGATCCCCCATGGCAAAGCGCAATGACAACGACAAGCGCCGCGATGACCTGCTGCCGGATCCGGACGAGTTCTACTTCGACGATGATCTGGACATGGTGACCCGCGGGCTTCCGGATGAAAGTGATTATCTCCCCCAGGACGAGCCGGAGGAAACTGAGCCTCCCGTCCCGACAGAGGGCATCAACAGCGCCGGCGTGCGCATGATCGGCCTCCCCGTGGAGCCCGAGACGGAGGACGACTTCGATTTTGACGAGGGTGTGTCCTTTACCTTTACCGGCGATGCGGACGATTACGAGGAAGACGAGGACGCTGTTCAGCGCCCCACGCAGTCCACCCGCCGCCAGATCGAACGTCAGAACGAGAAGAACGCCCATGCCACGCCCATCCCTGTGGCGCGCACGCAAAAGCGCAAGCAGCAGCGCGTCCACCCCGAAGAGGATGAGAAGGACAACATCAAAAAGAAGCACCCCAAGCTTCGCATCGTCATCATGACCCTGATCACCCTGGTGCTGCTGGGCGTGATCGGCGTGATGGCCCTCTCCCGCACGATGTATCCGGACATGGAGCTGCTCAAGCTCCCTGAAAGCGGCGTCGCCACGGCGATGGGGCCTGTCCAGTCCTTCTTCTCCGGCATCACGGAGTCCATCGCGGGGTATCTGCGAACCCTCAAGCTGCGCGCCAACCTGGAGCAGGAATACAATGCCCTGCGCATCGAAAACGAGCAGCTGGCCCGCGACGCTGCGATGGCCCAGGAGTATCTGCGACGCTTGTCCCAGTATGAGGACATCAGCGACGAGATCGCCAACAATCTGGCCATGCAGCCCATCCAGTGCCAGGTCATTGGTCGTGATCCGGGCAATTATTTCTCCACCTTCACCATCGATGCGGGCAGCCGCGACGGCATTGAGGAGTACATGGCCGTGACCATCTCCGGCGCGCTGGTGGGCTATACTGAGGAGGTCTATCCGACCACCGCAACCGTGCGCACCATCATCGACAGCAATGCTTCCATCGCAGGTCTGATCCAGTCCAGCCGCGATCAGGGCACCGTGCGCGGCACTCTGGGCGTGGACGGCACCCCCATGTGCCGCATGTACTATCTGCCGGACGATCATCTGCCCCGCCCGGGCGATATCGTGGTCACCTCCGGCGTGGGCATGTCCTTCCCCAAGGGCATCCCGATCGGCACCGTGCGCGAATCCACCCGCGGCATGGAATCCAACAAGCAGTACATCGTCGTGGAACCCGAAGTGGACTTCCAGCATCTGGAGTACGTGATCGTACTGCGCTACAAGCCCGCCGCAGAGGCGGTTGAGGGCCGCGAATCCACCGCAACGTACAACGAGTTTGTCCCCGTGGAGGAGGCGCGTCCGTATCCGACGCTGCAAATCGGCACCACGCTGCGCTTTGGCGAAACGGCAACACCCGTGCCCACCAGCGCCACGACGCCTACGCCCTCTCCCACGCCGACTGCGACGCCTACCCCCACGCCGACGCCTACCCCCACGCCCTCCGGCCCGGTGTATGAATATCAGTCCTCGCTCCTTGGCCCCACGGCCACGCCCTCTCCCACGCCGACGCCCACACCCACACCCCTGATCACCGTCGGCCCCGACAACATGACCTGGGAGGAGGAGTAAGCGTGCGAAGCGCCATTATGCGTCAGCTGCGTCTGTTTCTGGTGGTGTTGCTGGGTTATCTGTGCCAGGTCTGCATCATGCCCTATGTGCAAGTGGGGGGCGTATCCCCCAATTTGCTGTGCTGCATGATCGCCATCGTCACCGTAGGCTACGGCAGGCTTCGCGCACTCTGGGTCGGCTGCTTCTACGGCATCGTCATGGAGACGCTGCTCCCCACGGTCACGCTGCTGAACCTGATGTACTACCCGATCTCCGCCCTGTTTTGCAGCGTATTCTTTGCCGACAAGAGCGCATCCCGCCTGCAGTATGAACGCTCCATGGGCAAGGCAGGACGCAACAGGAGCCCCTACATCCGCATCCTGGGCTGCACGATGGTCAATATCCTGATCTTCGAGATCGTGAACGTTGCCTATATGTATCTGGGTGGCACAGCACTGACGATGACGCAGGTGGGCAAATCCCTGACCGATATTCTGGCCACCACCGCCCTTGCAGGCCTGATCATGTACCCTGTACGAAAGCTGCTGGGCTTCAAGCCGCCCAGGGAGGAAGATCCCGAGAAGCAGCGTTTTGGTTATCAGCCACGGCGCGTCTGAACGAAGGAGGCATAGCCTTTGAGTAATCCGACATCCAGCCGCAATCCTCAGGAAGGCATCGGCTGGCGCTATATCGTATTCATCGTGATCCTGGCATTGATGTTTATCTATCTCACCAGCGGCCTTGTGCGCCTGCAGCTGCAGCAAAGCGAGGAATACGCCGAGAAGGCCGAATCCGTGCGCACGAAGACCATCGTCCTTCGCGGCAAGCGCGGCAACATCACCGACGCCGATTCCGTCATCCTCGCCAAGGACGAGCTGGTCTACAACGTCACTTTCTACAAGGACGCCAGCGAGACCACCCGTCAGGATTATCACGATTACACCGAATCCATCATCGCGACCCTTGAAATCATCGAGCGCAACGGCGGCGAACTGGCCTTTGACTATGTCATCCAGCGCAACGAGGAAACCGGCGAGTGGGAGTTCAACTTCGGCACCGGCGTATCCGACAGCGTCCTTGCCACCCGTGAGAGTCAGTGGCGCTCCAACAACTACGTTCAGGAAAGATATTACCCCACGGCTGCCGACTGCCTCGAGAAGCTGAAAAAGAACTACCGCATCGTGCAGAGTGAAGAGGAGCGCGAGGCCATCAAGGCCGAGGACGCCGAGGCCGGGCGCGAGCACATTGAGTGCTTCCTGCTGGATGAGGAGACCATGCTCAAGGTCATGGCGGTCTACTCCGAGATGCAGATGAACGTCTTCAACTCCCAGCCCATCCCGATTGCCGAGGACGTGAAGTACGAGACCGTCATCGAGGTCGAAACCCGCTCCATGATGCTGCCGGGCATGGCCATTGAGGTCGGCACCAAGCGCGTCTACCCCAAGCACACACTGGCGGCGCAGATCATCGGCTACATCGGCAAGATTCCCAGCCGCACCAAGTGGATTGAGCTGCAGGCCAAGGGGTACAGCTACAACGATACCATCGGACGCGACGGCATCGAATCCTCCATGGAGGACTGGCTGACCCAGAACAGCGCACTGCGCCAGGGCAGCCGGGTGGTGGAGCGCAACAACTGGTCGAAGGTCGTCCGCGAGCTCTCTTACACCGAGCCCCAGGATGGCAACAACGTCAAGCTGACCATCAAAGCCTCCTATCAGCAGGTGGCGGAGCGCGCCATTGCCGAAAACGTAGATGAAATCCGCGACCAGCAGGAAAAGCTGATGGTCAGCGCCCGCTGGCGGGAGCAGAACCGCACGGACATCGCCACCCGCAACTGGGAGCGCTATCCCCTTGAGCTGGCCGAGCACGGCGTGATGGTCGTGCTGGACATGCAGGATCGCGTTCTGGCCATGGCCAACTATCCCACCTATGACCTGAACGCTCTGGTTGCCGGCGGCGCGGAGGCCCGCGATATCCTGACCGACGACCGCAACCTGATGCTGAACTATGCCATCGGTTCCCGCGCCACACCTGGTTCCATTTTCAAGATGGTCACCGGCATGGGCGCGCTCTCCGAGGGCGAACTCTCCCCCACCGAGCGCATCACCGACATGGGCTACTACACCCTGTACAACAACGATAAGTCCACCGCGCCCAAGTGCTGGATCAGCGAAGGCCAGCGCAAGAAGCATGCCAACCAGACCATTGTGCAGGGTATCGCCAACTCCTGCAACTTCTTCTTCTACGAGCTGGCAAGCCGTCTGGGCGAGGAGCGGCTGTACCGCTATGCCTCCCTGTTCGGCCTGACGAGCCTGACGGGCATCGACCTCCCCGGCGAGGTGCGAAGCGTTGTGGGCAGCCAGAATACCCTCTACGATCCCACCAAGGCCATGGGCGAATCCAGCCAGGATACGTCAATGCCCATCATTACCTTCAACGCCCTGAAATCTCACCTGAAAAAGTGCGGCGCCTCCCGCGGTTACGAATACGATGACGAGCGCCTTTCCACCGCGGCCAAGCGCCTGATGGACATGGCGGTCAACTACCCCGAATCCGCGTGGGTGCAGAACATGCGCACCATCCTGATGGAAGAATTGAACATGACCAAGGAGATGGTCTACTCCGCCGCCGTCATTACCGATGCGTACAACCACATGAACGGTATCAAGTGGGGTGGTCAGCAGACGATCCTGTGCGGCATCGGCCAGTCGGTCACAACGCTCACGCCCATTGCCGTGGCGCGCTATGTCGCTGCCGTAGCCAATGGCGGATACGTCTACAACGTCTCCATCATCGACTCCATCATCAGCCCCGAGGGCGAAATCCTCTCCCAGCGCGAGCCAACGCTGGTCAACCAGATCGAGGATGCCGGCGATTACCTCGCCCTCATCCGCAAGGGCATGCAGGGCGTTACGGATGACTCCGGTACCGCTGCAACCTACTTCAAGAATTACAAGTATTACGATCAGATTGCTGCCAAGACAGGTACCGCGCAGGTTACCGATATCGACCTGGAGAACAATGCATGGTTCGTCTGCTTTGCGCCCTATGAGGAGCCGGAGATCGCCGTGGTCGTGTTCGTCCCCCACGGATATTCGGGCGGTCTGGCCTCGAAGGCTGCGGCTGACTTCGTGGAGTGGTACCTCGATCAGGAGGAGCTCCGCACGACGGATTACGTCCTCCCCGGCGGCAACAGCCTCGCACCTTAAGCAAGCGATGATTTAATGAGGTGGTGCGATGGCGAAAAAGGCTTCGCCAACGTCACCGCCGAATAAATCAGCGATTACTTAATCACTCTTTTCTTCATTCTCACAAAGGAGGCACCCCATGGGTACTGCATGGATGATCGCGTCCGGCAAGGGCGGTGTGGGCAAGAGCACCATCACCGCCTGCCTGGGCGCTGCGATGGCACGGGAGGGCCGCAAGGTCTGCATTGTGGATGCAGATATCGGCCTGCGCGATCAGGATGCGCTGCTGGGCCTGGAAAACCGCATCGTGTTTGATCTGCTGGATGTTGCCAACGGCACCTGTCGCCTGGAGCAGGCGCTGCTCTCCCCGGAGGGCGAAAGCCGCCTTTCTCTGCTGCCTGCCAGCCAGTTTGCCCGTGCCAAGGAGCTGGCCCCCAAAAGCTTCCGCAAGATCCTGCACGAATTGAAGCTCCTCTTCGACGTGGTGCTCATTGACTGCCCTGCCGGCATTGAGCGCAGCGTCCGCGGCCTGATGAATGCGGAGATTGAGGAAAGCATCCTCATCTGCACACCGGATGACGTATGCATCCGCAATGCCGAGCGTACCTGCGCGGTTATGGAAAAGAAGGGCCTGCCCCGGCCGCAGGTAATCGTGAACCGCCTGATGCCCGATCTGATCCGGGCGGGTGAAATGTACAGCGCGCAGACCGTCTCCTCGACGCTGGATGTGGCCCTGCTGGGCGAGATCCCCGAGGATGTGAACATCTACCGTGCAGCCCTTCAACACATGTCTCCCATGGATATCGACTGTGAGGCCAGACGGGCGCTGACCCGCATTGCCTGGCGCATGCTGGGCTCGGATGTGGATGCGCCGCTGCCGGGCTACGGTCTGGACAGACTCCCCTGGTATCGCCGTCTCTTCCACCCAACCCTCAAGGAGGTCAAGCGCATTGATCGCTGAAAACAGACGCGCAAGAGCTCATATTGACATTCCGCTGATTCTGCTGGTCACGGGCTTGTCGCTCTTCGGCGTGATCGCCGTCTGCGTCGCTACCTATTCCATTGATTCCACGGCGGAAACGCTTCTGGCGCACATCATTGAGTCCTCCTCAGCGATGCGTCAGTGCTTCTTCCTGCTGCTGGCCCCCGTGATCGTCACGGTTATCATCAACATCCCCTATCACGTGCTCAAACGTTTCACCAAGCTGCTCTACTTCGCCACCTCCGGCCTGGTTCTCTTCACGCTGGTCACCAACGGCGCAGAGGGCGTGAAGGCCTGGACGGACGTCATCTGGGACATGACCATCCAGCCCTCGGAGTTCATCAAGCTGGCCATGATCCTGATGCTGGCCCAGGAGCTCGCCAAGGAAGAGCACCCCATGTCCACCATTCGCGATTTCTTTCGCATCATGGGCATGGTCATCATCCCGGGCATCATCATTCTGGCCTCGGGCGAAACGGGCTCGCTGATCGTGATTATCTTCTTCTTCGCGATCATGCTGTTCTTCTCCAACGTGAACATGAAGCTGCTGCTGACGATGCTGGCCTTTGCAGTGCTGGCGGTGCTGGCGCTATATGGCTTCATGATCGCCACGGGCGTGGAGGATTACCGCCTGCAGCGCATCCTGGCCTTCTTCAACCCCGACCTGTCCCCGCTGGATGACGCCTACCAGATGCGGCAATCCCAAATTGCCATCGGCTCGGGCGGCGTAAGCGGCATCGGCATGTTCCAGGATGGCGCCATGAGCCAGCTGAACTACGTGCCTGCCGACTGGACGGACTTCATCTACGCCACCATTGGCGAGGCCTGGGGCTTTGTGGGCTGCTTCTCCGTGCTGATGGTGTACCTGGCCATCATCCTGCGCATGCTCTACCTGGCACGCTATACGCGTGATAAGTACGGCATGCTGATCATCGTCGGCGTGATGGGCATGCTGCTGTTCCACGTTTTTGAGAACATCGGCATGGCGCTGGGGCTGATGCCCATTACAGGCATTCCCCTGCCCTTCCTGTCCTACGGCGGCTCCAACATGACCACCAACATGGGCGGTATCGCGCTGGTGCTCAACGTTACCCGCAACCGCAGCCTCTCCAGTGGCTTTGCTGCCCCACAGACACGAACCACCACCTTCCGTTACATCAGACAACGCTAACATACTGCACGCCAGAAGGAGGGCTCTATTATGCCGCCAGCCGTACGCTTCAGCCGCGACGCCGTACTGAACGCCGCCTACCAGCTTGTCCGCCGTGAGGGCGTTACCGCACTCAATGCCCGTGCCGTAGCGCGGGAGCTCCAGGGCTCGACCCAGCCGATCTTCCGCCTCTTCTCCGGTATGGAGGAGCTCAAGCAGGAGGTGCTCAAGCAGGCCGAGGCTGTCTGCCGCGACGCCATGCTGCGCCGCATGGAAACCAGCGCCACCCGCTATCTCGGCATGGGCATGAGCTATGTCCTGTTTGCCCGCGATGAACCGGAGCTGTTCAAGCTGCTGTACATGCGCGACCGCGTCAGCGATGGCTCCTGCAACGAGACGGATGCCTATGAATGGGTATTCGGCATCATTGCAGAGGAGATCGGTGTGGATCGCATGACCGCCGCGCGCCTGTACAACCGGACCTGGGTCTACACCCATGGCCTGGCGGTGGCCATCTCCACCAAGTACATCCCCTGCATGACGGAGGAGGCGCTGGAGGCGCTCTTGTCCGAGAGCTTTGAGGCAGCGGCAGCACAACTGCGGGTGGCCCTGCCTGAAAAAACTGCATAACAGAGCCGCCCGCTTTCAGGGCGAAAAGGGCCTGCACATCCATAGGACGTGCAGGCCCTGATTGATTCCATGCAAAGGCCCCGGCAGTTTGAATACTGCCGGGGCACGGTTATGTCTGCTTACTGGATTTCCGCCACGCCAGTGTGGAGGTATGCGGTACGGCCATCGACGTCGATAATGTACCAGTCGCCGCTCTCCTCGATCAGCTCATAGGTTTCACCCTTGTAGGCCGTCTTGAGCAAGCCGCCGGAGATGCTGGGCTCGGTGCGGATTTTGCCGCTGTCGGCGGTGACGATGACATAGTCCACCTGAGCGTCGGCAATCATGTCTTCCTCGGTAACGCCGTCAAAGCGGGCGGAAAGCATGATTTCATCACAGATGGCCAGCATGTCATCGGTGCTGAAACTGGTTTCAGTGGTGCACGCGATCAACACACCATGATCGCGGTAGTAATGAGAACAGAACACCACCGTATCTCCGACGGCGCCCTGCCTGACAGGGTCACCATTGAGCATGCCAATATTCTCTTCATGGCACATGCTGCTGGCAATAGTTATCGCTGTATCGCCATCAAAGCCACCGATTACCAGGCTGCCAAACATGCTATCGATCTGAATGTTGCCATCTGTCAAGTCGCTTAACGGAATATCATAAGTCGACCAGTCGTTCACAGAGATGATCAGCGTGTAGTCCGAGCAAGATGCCGACCAGATGCCAACGTCACTTCCTTCCTCAGCTACCGCTGCAGGAACCTGGAAAGTCACGCTGCCCACCTTTATTTCCTGCTTTTCCGCAGTCTCAGCAAGGGCAGGGATCGCTGCGCACAGCAGGCACAGCGCGAGGAAGAGAGAAACCAGTTTACGCATGGGGGAACCTCCTAACGATTATTTGTTAACGTATAAATTCGTTTTTTTTTTTTTTCTCCTGCCGTTCCCAAAGAAATTTTCAAATTTTTTTGTTCGGATTTTGCCGCATACACGCAAAAAGGCCCGCACCATTCCGGTACGGGCCACTTTTAGCAAAGACACTTCGCCGATCATTCACCGCAGCTGGCTGCATGAATCTCCTGCAGGAAGTCAACAATGGGCAGGTGCTGAGGACAGGCGCGCTCGCACTTGCGGCACTTGACGCAGCGGGAGGCATCGGCTTCATCCTTGATGATGCGGGCATAGCCATCCTTGAAGGAGCTGTCGGCGCGGAGCATCGCACCGTCATAGCCCTGGAAGATGCGCGGAATCTGCACGCCCATCGGGCAGGGCTGGCAGTAGCGGCAGCCGGTGCAGCGGGTCTTGGTGCGGGCCATGTAGGTCGCCTTGACGCTCTTGAAGAGGTCAGCCTCCTCCTGCGTGAGGGTGGGCTGCCCATCAAGGTCAAAGATGCGCAGATTGTCGGTCACCTGCTCCCAGGTGCTCATGCCGCTGAGGATGGTCTTGATCTCAGGCATGGCATAGAGGTAACGGAACGCCCATTCCACGGGGCTGCGCTTGTCGGGATAGGCCTCGTAGACGGCCTTGACGTCCACCGGCGGATTTGCCAGCAGACCGCCACGCAGGGGTTCCATGATGACCACGCCGACGCCGCGGCGCCCAGCCTCGCGGATGCCCTCGAGGGTAGCCTGGTTCTCGTCATCAAGGATGTTCATCTGCACCTGGCACATGCCCCACTGATCCCAGTCCCCCAGGATGCGCAGGAAGGCCTGAGCGTCATCATGGAAGGAGAAGCCGGGATAGAGCACCTTACCCTGGGCCATGGCCTCGGCATAGAATTTCTTGTAATCAAGCTTCTGCATCAGATCCATGCGCTCGTTGTTCATGGCATGGAGGATATAGAAATCCACATGATCCGTCTGGAGCTTCTCCAGCTGCTCGTCCAGCAGGGCCATCATGTCCTCGTGTTTCTTGACATTCCACACGGGCAGCTTGGTGGTCAGGATAACCTTCTCGCGGTAGCCGTCCTTGAGTGCCTTGCCCACCACGACCTCGCTCTCGCCGCCGTGATAGGGATACGCGGTGTCGATGTACTTCACGCCGTTGTCGATGGCATGACGAATCATGCGGATGGCCTCCGCTTCGTCGATCTTGCCCTCGGGCGTGGTCGGAAAGCGCATGCAGCCAAAGCCCAGCATGGAGCTCTCGCGGTCAATGGTCGGGAATTTCGTCGTCAGCATCTTTGATATCTCCTTTGCTTTTATAGATACGGTATCATATCGGACAGCCTGCCAAAGATCATATCCGGCTGGATATCCGAGGTTTTCACATCATCCATCGTCGCCTCGCCCGAAAGCACCAGAATGCCCATCATGCCATGATGAACCCCTGTGGCCACATCGGTGTAGAGGCGATCGCCCACCATGGCCATATCCTGCAGCGCAAAGCCCGTCCGCCGCTTCGCCTCATGAACGATGCCTGCATGGGGCTTGCCCAGGATGACGTCCGCCTTGCGGCCCGTGCTGGCCTCAATGAAGGCCATGATCGCGCCCACATCCGGGATATACCCAGTCTCCGTGGGACAATTGAAATCGGGATGCGTCGCGATATAGGGCTTGCCGGCACGAATCAGATCGCATACCCGGCACATTTTTGCATAATCCAGCGTGGTATCGAAGGCTACCAGGACATAGTCCGCGTCATCTTCCGTAAAGACGAGGCCCATGTCCGTCAGCTCCTGACGGAGCATATCATTGCCCAGCAGGTATCCCCTGCCTCCGGGATAAGCGGAAAGGCAATACTGCGCCGCAGCGTGACCCGAGGTGATGACCTGCGTGCAAAAGCGCTCCGGCACGCCCAGACGGCGCAGCTTGTCCGTATACACCGCGGCAGATTTGCTGGAGTTATTGGTGAGGAAATAGGCCTCCCGCCCCGTCCTGGCAACGCAGGCAAGAAAGTCCAGCGAGCCTTCAATCAGCCGCTCGCCCAAATAAAACGTGCCGTCCATATCCAGCAGAAAGCACCGTACCTGCGCCAGCCTTGCACGGATTTCATGCTCCGTCATGTCCTCACCTCGCATATTGATGACATTATAACATACTTTTGTACAAAAGGAAAGCAGAAAAAAAGTTGCAAAAAAATGTTCAAAAAAGATAATTCAGGTATTGACACTTCCTGCGAAGCGTGCTATAATATATATCGTTCGCGAGGCAAACCTCCTGAACAAAAAGAATATCTGGGTGTGGCGCAGTTTGGTAGCGTGCTTGAATGGGGTTCAAGAGGCCGGAGGTTCGAATCCTCTCACCCAGACGTGAAAAGCCTTGAAGCAGCAATGTTTCAAGGTTTTTTCTTTTTTCCTTACTTCGCCCCAACATGTTCTGCTCCCCTTCCCGCGCCCGCCACCGCAGGCAATGCATCGCTTGATGGGCGCACTTTCCAATGCAAGAATCTTTCGGGGAAAAGCATCAGAAAACAGACCAATGCAAAACACCGCCTCCGCTGCAGCAACTGCATCCGGAGGCGGTTTGAGTCGTTGACCGCTCTATCGGTTCGTGCGATAACATTTGACAAAGATCAGCGCTGCACACAACAGTGCTGCACATGTTGCAAGGCAAATCCAACCATCGGCTGAGTTTCCCTGACGATTCATGCCCGCCGTATCAAAGCTGGGGTGGCTGCGATCGCTTTTTCCGGAACCAGATGCTTCAGCAGGGCCTTCGGCCGGAATGACGGAAGGAGCTTCTGTTGTCGCTGATGAGGTCTGCTTGCTTGGAGCTTCATCGTTATCCATTGATATTCCAGGCGTTTCGACGGTTGTATCCTTCGTCGGCATCGCTGGCATTTCATCATTTTCTTCGCCAGTCGGTATTGCCGGGAATGAATTTCCATCATCTGTGCGGCCGTGCCTGCTGAACTCCGCGCCGGATCGCTCAAAGCCGCCGCGGCCACCCATGCCTTGATTCATGCTGCCCATCGCAGACAGGTCAAGCTCAGACGTATCCACCGTGCTGGCGTCACCGTTCAACTGGTTGATAACGCTTTCTGCGCGCTTCAGGCAGAAGGTTTTGAGCGTCTCCGCGGCTGTGAGGAATTCCTCGTAGGTGCAGAAGGCTGTCGGGTCGCTCTCCACGTATGGGGAAATCATTGCAATGACGCGGTCAATCTCCGATGCAAACCAACCAGAATCAAAAGCAGAACGCACGAATTCCCCGTAGATGGCATGATATTGCGCAGTGTGCTCCTCGCTGGCGGTAATCCAGTCCGCCAAAGGACGGTCTCCGCCGCCATTGCTGACGAGATTATCGATATCCGTGTTAATGGCGGAGGACGCATTGCTGCTGCTCATGGTGCCGTAAGCCAGATTGTAGTCCCAGGGGATCATGGTCAGCACGCCGTCTTCTTCATAGAGGTAGTAATTGTGCACCATCATGCCGGTGTAGCTGTCGTCGTTGCAGAGAAAGTTGTGCACCGCCATGTAGCGGATAACCGCATCCGTGTCGATCACGGAGATATCCCCTGCATTCAGCGCCTTGAGGGACGCGATGAGGCGAGTCTGATCAGCCTCGGTCACCTCCGTCTTGGCATTGTTGAAGATATTGGCGTAGCTGGACGGATCATCGTCGATGTATTGGAGCTTTACATCGTCGCTGCCCATGCTCATACCACGGCCTTGACCACCGAAGCCTCCGCGCATCCGCGTGACATCGAAATCATCAGGCATTTCAAAGTTACCGCCCATCATCTGCATTGGGTCAAAGCCCTCCGGCGGCTGCATGCTGCCCATGTCCGGCATGGTTCCGCCGGGCATGACGGGGGTATCTGCATCTGTGGGCGTTTCCGTGGCAGAGGACGACGTTCCGCCCATCATCTGCGTTGGGTCAAAGCCCTCCGGCGGCTGCATGCTGCCCATGTCATTGAAGCTGCTCATGTCTGGCATGGTGAAGCCGCTCTCGCCATCCTCCGTTGTGCCGAACTGCTCCATGAGCTCATTCATGTCAAAGCCGCCGCCATTGCCACGTCCTCCGCCGAAGGACATGCTGTCAGGCTTGTACAGCTCGCCGTAATCCTTGCCGTAGTTGCGCTGGAGGAATGCATCCTCCACGCCCTCCACCGCAAGGTACAAGCCCCAGTATTCACCGTTGACGCTGATCTGCACAAAGCTGCACAGCGATGCGGCCACACCCATCCTGCTCATGAGGGTGTAGGCGAAATAGTCCTTCATGTAAGTGTTATCGTAAATGAGATTGTTTAGGCTCAGTTTGTCCAGTCCGTAATAGGTGCTTCCGGACTGGTAATGGTCGAACTCCACCTTGAAGGAATAGCGGTCATTGCCGTAGCTCGCCACTGAAGACAGCGACGTGTTGCCCTTGCCGCGGATAGCGACATTCCTGAAGCTCTCGCCGTCGATAACGAGATGGCAGGCGGAGTATTCCTCACTGGTGGCCGTGTCAAGGAATGCATCCCAATCCGACATGACAATGTCGATGGTATGAACATAGGACTGGTCAAACAGGCGGTTTTCATAGCCCATCGACTTGTCCTCTGCAATCACGCCGCCCGCCGCTGCGCCGACAAACAGGGTGCTGAGCAGCAGCGTCAATGCCAGCACGATGCAGCATATCCGGTCAATATTGTTGTGCCGAAGCATAGTGATCTCCTTATCCGAGGTAATCGCCGTTGTAGCTTACCAGCACGGCGCTGTTCACACCGTCCATTTCGCTCAGCTCGGTGATGAAATCTGTGTCGTGCTTGGCAAGGCGGATCTCCCAGGTCATTTCGATATTGCCGCTCTGGGCAGTCTTGGACTTGATGACCGCCTTTTCCACGTTCTGCTTGAGGTAGGTCGTGGCGGATTTCTCTGCTGCCGCGCTTGCGCAGGAGATCACCGCAATGTAGGGATCGTGCACAGCCTTGCGGTTGATAAACACCAGCATCACCACGCCGATGATGACGCTGCCGATGATGGCCAGGGGAATCATACCCGCCGCCAGCACGATGCCCGCCGCAATGGACCAGAACAGGAAAGCAATATCCATCGGCTCCTTGATGGCAGTACGGAAGCGCACGATGCTCAGCGCACCCACCATGCCAAGGCTCAGCACAACATTGGAGGTCACAGCCAGGATGGTCATGGAGGTGATCATCGTCAGCGCCACCAGCGTGCCGCCAAAGGAGGAAGAGTACATCACACCGGAGTAGGTCTTCTTGTACACCAGGAAGATGAACAGGCCGATACCGAAGGCCAGTGCGAGGGTCAGAAGCATATCCACGATGGAAACGCTGGTGATGTTCTCCAGGAAAGAGGACTTGAAGATATCGTTGAAATTCATGATGATTCGTTCCTTTCAAATCGTAATGTGATCAGCCGTAAATGCGGCAGGCGCTGTATTTTGAGAAAGCCGTCGCCCTGCGCCCCTTGACCTGAACGGCATGACGGATGACGGTGGGCAGATAGTCATCCCATTTGACCTCGAGGATGATGTCACTGCCGCCAGCGGGAATGGTCACGCAGTCCGGATTGAGGAAATCCGTGCAGCGCAGTCCGGTGCGGATATTGTAATCGATGGTCACACGCACATTGCCGGGAGCATAGACAAAGGGGATGCGCTCATAGTCCACGATGGTCTTCGGATGCAGGCCCTGACCCTTCATCTTCGCGTACAGCTCAACTACAAGCGCACGGTCAGCGGAGGCCATCCACAGGATATCGCCGTCAACAATGCGCTGGGCCTCGTCCGCCGTGAGGCAGCAGGCGACCTTGTAGCCCATGCCGTCCTGCTTGACCTTCTTTTCAAGGTGAATGCGGGAAGTGTCGCCATCATAATAGCGGATGCGGAATTTCTCGCGTTCGTTCACGCCATCCAGCTTCTCCCGCAGCGCCTTGTCGGCAAGGTTGTCGAAGTACAGGCTGCGGATTTTGTAGTATCCTTTATCGCCTGCATGGGGATCAAGCCGTGCCACCACGCGCATGCTGGCGCAGATAGCGGCCCGGTCTGCCGGGGTAATCAGGTGCTTGATCTCGTTACGGTATTGCATCTGTGCTTCTCCTTTCTGCAATAATTCATCAGGCTGGTTTTCATATGCATTTTACACAACCCTGATGAAGGTTGGGTGAAAGGCTCTTTAACATACTGTAAACCTTGCCCATGCTGGATAGCGTTAACAGATTTTTTACGGAACATCACGAATACATCACCTGATGCCCATGCCGCAGTCATGAACAGATCAACTCCCCTCCGCATGTCGTCGCTACAATGGAGTCCGGAAGTTTTCTGCCACCATATTGTAAAGGAGGAACCCAAGTTGATCGAAGTCAGCCATCTGACAAAAAGGTATGGCGCGAACACGGCGGTGGATGATCTGTCCTTCACAATCAAAAAGGGCGTGATCTATGGTCTGCTGGGGCCAAATGGCGCAGGCAAGTCGACCACGATGAACATCATCACCGGCTGCCTTGGCGCCACGGAGGGCGAGGTTCGCGTGGATGGGCATTCCGTCGTGGACGAACCCATGGCCGCCAAGAAGCGTATTGGCTACCTGCCCGAGCAGCCGCCGCTGTATCAGGAGATGACCCCGAAGGAGTACCTGCGCTTCGTCGCACAGGCCAAGGGCATCCCCCACAAGCAGTGGAACAGCCAGCTCCACCGTGTAATGGAGAAGACCCGCATCATCGACGTGCAGGATCGCCTCATCCGCAACTTATCAAAGGGCTACAAGCAGCGCGTGGGCATCGCGCAGGCACTGCTGGGGAACCCGGAAGTGATCATCCTGGACGAGCCCACCGTCGGCCTTGACCCCGCACAGATCATTGAGATCCGCGAGCTGATCCGCGAGCTGGGCAAGGAGCACACGCTGGTGCTGTCCAGCCACATTCTGTCCGAGGTGCAGGCGGTTTGCGACCACATCATGATTATTTCGAAGGGACATCTGGTGGCCAGCGATACGCCGGAGAACCTGACCAGCCTCTTTGCCGGAACCACCACCATCAAGCTGGAGGTCATGGGCGATGGGGACGCGGTTCGTGGCGTACTTTCCGGCGTGGAAGGAATTGAAATTGCCGCCCTCATCACCGAGGACGACATGACCCGCTG